>CAXBHV010000032.1:0-14869 GCA_963974855.1 uncultured Rhodopirellula sp.
CTTTGATTCCGTGCCAGGGCGTGAAGAATAATCGCTCGCACTTCACACGTTGCTCTGGTGAATCAAAATTTTGCTTTGGAATCGTGATTTTCGCAACGGTAACGTACTCATCGGGCCACTCGGTGGATGCATTCTCGATATCGGTAGCGATATCTAGCTGAGACGGATCACGCACTTGAATTGCGAAGTCGAAAACGATCGCCTCTTTCTCCAGTCGCTTGATTAGCGCGGTGCGGAGATAGTTAGGATCATCCACATTCGGCGGATCGAGGCTGCGGGCAACCGGTGAAGCGCGAAACTTCATCGCTTGCCGCTCACCAAGCAGGAACGGCGCCGCGCTGAAGTAGGGGCTATCGGCCGCGCTCGCTGGAGGTTGCACAAAAGCACCTTTATCACCATCGACAGCATTCGCCGCGATCCGGCCCACGATCACCTTGGTACGTTTTGCTCGTTCCTGTTGATCCGGTGTGCCGGTTGTTATTCGTTGAAAAAACTTAAGGCCGGAATCGTTGTTATCCAGTAGCACTTGGCTGAGGAATTCGTAGTCCTCGACATTGGCGAATGCGAAAACGGGCTGATTAATCATCACAAAATCTTGTGTCAGCCCACCGTGCAATGGCATCAGCGGTTCACCCTCCACACCAATCAGCTTGATTGCCATGCCTCGGCTTCCATGCTCCGGCGTGCCAGACTCGTCACGAGTGGAGTCGGGGCCGACTCGAACAGCAGCGTTGGAGAAGCGAATGAATGCATCGTAGCTGGCTCCGGGCTGGAAGACGCCGACCGCATATTTTGACGGCAGGTCCGACAGGACTTCGAATTTTGCCGTGACGCAGCCGTGGTCCTTGGGGTGAACCCCTCGCAGCATCCGTTTATCTTCCGGGTATCGCACTCGCATTTGTTGTGCGGTCAGGTTGACGATGTTAGCGATACGTTCCGCTTCCCCTTCTGGGATCGCTTCCCACTCGGCAATCTCGTCCGGAGTATCATCTACGTTTGGGGTGCTAGATAAGGACTTCATATACTCAACCAACGCGTAACGCTCTTCGTCGGTGAAGTCACGCCATTCGCCGTTTTCGAAGGTTTGCGTAAATCCTTCTTCGGGGCCTGCGCCGTGACCATCGTGACCGGCATTGGAGTTACCGGGGATTGGGTTGTTGTCTTCATCGAAAACTTTAAATTCCGAGCCAATGTTCGATGGATCGGTGACGAATCCTACTTTCACGGGATCAAACTTTCGAGTTCCTACCCAAAACGACTTGCTGCGTTGCTCTGCCGGCAGCAGCGTTTCATAGAGATTGGGGACGGAGCCATTGTGAAAATAGGGAGCGGTCGCCCAAATGCCTTCGAGTGGCCGCGCGATGTATCCGGCACCATTGGGATTGGGAGGATCCTGTGGTTTCGGAAGAAACTCGCGGAGATCCACTTGCTCTGCTTCCGCTCGTTGCTTCATGATCCCTCCGACAACGACGCTCAACATTTGGGTGCGTGGAATTTGTGCCTCGCCCGCGAACAATTGCTTAAAGGTACCCGTCTTGGCTAGATTGGTAGGTGCGAGATTCCGCAAAAATTGAGGATCGGTTTGCACTTCCGTCAATGTGTTTGAGCGAATCGGAATTTTGCCCACGCTGTTGCGAGCAAACTCACCGGACGGATCACGAAGCGAGTGACACGATTGACAATTCTTTGCGAACAACTGTTGTCCAAGCTTGACTTTTTCGTCGTCGAGCTTGCCAAACACAGCTTCGGGCCAATCCGGTGCCCGTAACTTCTTGATCAATTCGTGTTCCAGCTTGATTAGGTTTTTCAATCGGACGGTGGAGTCGAACGGTTGTTCGCCGGGAGCCACGGTAAATGACGCGAAGACGCCCAGCACTTCACCGACGTTTCGGGCTTCGGGGAAATCGGCAGAGGCTCCCCACTGGACATAACCCATCTCGGGTGTATTCCAAAGCGAGGGAAAGCTGACCGGCGCATTGGACTCTCGCCGGTTCGCTGGCTCACTGAACGCCGTCTCGCATACCGCATTGAGGATGGCGCCAAACGCATCGAGACGAGCAAAGCCATACGGATGCTTTGCCCTATTGCGCTCGACCAAACGATTGACCGCATCGGCGATCTGTTTGACTTCGTCTTTAAACTCATGCATGTCGGGCTGAACGCGGCCGATTCGGGATGCGAACCTTTCGAGTTTATCGGGATCGGTGTGGGTGGCTTGTAGGGCTTTGCCAAGGTCGGCGAGGAAGGATTCAATGTCCGCTTGCATGGAGCCCCCATCGATGCGAATCGTCTTTCCGCCGTATTCGATTTCGTGGGTATGACAGGCGGCGCAGGTAAGGCCGAACCAAGTTTCTCGCTCTTTCGGATAGAGTTTTTTATCGAAATTAACACCCAGATAAGCCTTTTTGATTTCAAATCGCGTCGCCGCTTTTGCGAGTGATCGAGCGGTGGATGAGGGTTCGGCGACGCGAGTGGATTCGGTGGTAATCACGCCGTCGCGTACAAAACCGATGGGCAGCCCATCTGGGTTTCGCTCGGTGGGCTTGCTTGGCAGTAGTCCATAGCGTCGCAGATTCGCTGCGTCACGAAACGGCACATCGGATTCGACCTGTTCCAAGGCAAGAAACCATTGGTAAGGAATCAACTGAGATCCTTGAGGGGTGAAGTAGAACTCGTCGCGTTGCTCGTCGCTCCAACCTTGGTCCAAGTATGTTGTTTGTGCCGAAAGTGTTGTGGAAATGGTTACGGCAAGAATCGTGAAGATTGATAGACACCGCATGGCTAACCTCGTAGGTATTGATGGATTGATTGGTCTTCACTATTGCCGAGTACTACAGCGTAACGGAGGCGTTTTGACCGACCTTACATGCTCTAGCAGAATGAAGAACGATTGAGACTCCACGCTACGCTGTGGTACTTGTTGCGCTCGCAAGCACTGTAATTAAGGTTGGATCTCGAGATCGATCGAATCAATCGAGAGTAGGGCGCCTACGGAATCCTTCTTCAATCGCTCGGTTCGTAATACGATAGTAATGGGTAGGCGATCTTCTGAGTTGATCTTTGTCGACATCTCGTACATGAAGTCGAGATCAGCCTCGCTCGAGGGTTTCCGGTTGACGTCGCGACGATCGCTTGCGATGTTCGCTTTTCTCGCGACGTGCTGAGCACGTTGAGCATTTGACGCTAGTGGTTTTGAACTTTGCGACATTGGATTGGCTTTCGGATCAATGATCGCTGTTGTGCCACTGGCAGCAAGCAGTACGTGCCCGACTGAACCATCGTCCGTGTTGAAATAGCCACGAATGATAATCTTCACAGTTGACGCGCTCGAAGCGTCTTTCAGTGGAAGTACGAACGTCGCGTGTTGAACGTCGACGGAATCTCTATCCGAGGAGCTCTGCAGCCGATCAAATATGATGTTTGCTGCCTTTCCGTCATCACTGAAGTTGACGACGTTGCTGGTTGGCACTTCAGTTCGCAATAGGCCAGCCAGCAATGTATTGGTGCTCTCGCCGCCATCGGGGTCGTTATTTTCGCTCCCATAATGAAATGACATTTCGGGACTGGAATCCGAAATATTGGTAATTGGAGGGAGCTTAATTCCAGTAAACGAATCTGATTTGGGATTGGTCGCGTCGGTCAGCGAATCATTATTTCCTTTTCGGAAAACATCGTTCGCATTTCCACGATTCAATCCTTTCTCCAATTCCCAAAGTCCATCCGCCTGAATTAACCCGACTTTATAATGTTCTCCGGGGTAGCCGGATGAACCTGGGAATCCTGGGTGGTCGTTTTCTGGCATTGAATCGTCGATATGCCAGATTGCCAGGCCGCCCTTGCCTCCCGAACCCGCTGGAATTCCGCCTTCGTATGCACCAACAGCTTGTCGATTCTCGATAAGCAGATACTCGTTGCTAGAACCACCGGGGTAATCAATTCGATAGATCGTCGCCCCCGGTGTTGCCGTGGGTTTCAACTTGTAGGTACCAGCACTGGAGATCGGTTGCGCGGTGTTCCAACTGAGCGAAACTTTGCACCAAGCCGACATATGCGGCGGACGATATTGGCTGCCGTCAAAACCCCAACTGTTTGCCATCAAACACCAAGAACCACAGCCCTCTCCTTTTCCGCTGTAGTCGTACAGGTCTGGCAAACCGAAAAAGTGCCCGAGTTCGTGACAGATGACACCGATTCGGCCAATCGCGTTTCCACTCGTGCTCCAGATTCCTGGATTGATGTTGTAGTCGCTAACCTTCACTCCCGATGCCGAATCGCTCCAGGGAGACATCGCCCAGCGATGGGACCAGATCCGATCTTCTTTGTCGGCACCTCCAGCCACGCCGCCAAACTCAGCGGCATACCCCGAATGCACGAAAGTGATGGCATCGATCCAACCATCGCCCGAACCACCATTTTCATTGTCGAAGTCGGCAAAATTGACCGACCCGCTGGAACTAATGATTTTAAGACCATCGCGGAGTGCTTCCCATGTGCGTGAAGAAAGCCCGCTCTGTCCGTTGGCGTAATAGGCCTCCGTCTTAGGTAGCGTTACCCAGTCAACCACTGTCGATTCGAGATTCATTTTTCCATACGAGTTCTCTTTGTAAAACATGTTCACGCTGCCTGAGGGAGCAATCCCGGTTACCGGTGACTGCGCGTTGAAGAGTTGTTCGTACTCAGCCTGTGTCGGCAGCGTCCGGTTTGCGTGATCTTTAAATCGCAGCAAGATAACCAAGTTTTTAACGGTTCCTTGGGGTGCGGCGGCGCGAGAGGGAATGTTCTGTTCCGGTAACCTGGCGCGAATCACCCGTTGTACGTTCTCGGGTGGAGGAATCAGACGTCGTTGAACGTTTGGCGGTGCATCAGCCCCAACGATGGTATCGCTAGGGGCCCAATTCGAGTTGGCATCGAGTTGAGCGTAGACGTAACGTCCATCGGCATCTTTCACTACCGTGAACCCTGGCGTCGCGGCTTGCGCGGCAGAAGCAGCGTTCAGTGGCACGTCGCGCCGAACATTGTTGGCCTCCGGTACATACTCATACCAGTTCAGCTTTTCATTGCCGCGAACGTAAAGCTGAATCTTCTCGCCGGTAGGTTGCGCAACCTCAACTGGGAAAGGGCTCGCCGAATTCCCGAACGCACTTTGATCCATCGCAGCGCAGAGTGCGATCAAGGTGCATAACATTTGTCGTAGGGACATGGTTCGTACTTCCAATGCAGAAAGAGGAGATGTTCAAGGGGACACGCTGATTTGAAATCGTTTTAAGAGACGTAAGATCGTTGAAATCTTGAGAGAGGCATGCGACGCTGTATTGGCTGTGCTCCATCTCTTTTGGAGTACCGAGCTAGCCTGATGGATTGTTGTTCGGAGGGCTGAAGAGTGATCAGCAGGCCGAAGCGGATAATTGTTCCCACATCGCGGGCGGCTTGATCCTCGACTTCTAAGGTCCATGTGCCATGGCATTTCTTTCCGACGCAATGACTCAGTCCAGGTGATGCTTGCATGCGGTAAAGTTTCGAAAGTCCTTCACCGGATGTACCCTCGCGGTTGTGCAAAACTACACGTGACCCGGCACCCCGCGGGGGCTTAAGCGTTACAACGAGATCAGCCACGTAGCTGTGTTCAATGTCGAAGAGTACGTCAATTGATTTGATAACGCCCGGGTCCTCGACTTCTATCGCGACGCTTGCGGCACCGCGGTCGGGAATCGCAACATAGACGTCGCGGATGATCTCCAACCGAGGCAAAAGGGCTGGGATTGCCATCTCGACAGCGCGATGCGCATTGATGCGGCCATATCCATAGGACTCGCTGTGGCTATCGGCATCGTATTGTCCGCCTTCAGGATCAATTCGGTCACATGATTGACGTAACAGATCCTTGATTTCGGGAGGTGTCAGGCCGGGATTCACGGACAACACCAAAGCCACCACTCCTGCGACACCAGGGCAGGCGCTGGAAGTACCGCCGAATGAATTTGTATAGTTGCCGTTTACATCTCCGGCATGAATATTCCCAGAATTGTAACCCTTGCTGCCTGAGCGATCTGTTGTCCAGATCCCAGGAGTAATGGGGGCTGGATGCTGTTCCTCGACAAACTCGAAATCGCTGCTGGGAAAGCAACACCAAATGGACGGACCATAGTCGCTGTAGACGCACCGTGTGCCACGATCGTTACAAGCGGCAACTGCGATCACCGCTTCGTAGCTAGCGTAACCGTCATTTTCCACGCTCTCGTTACCATTGCCGGCAGCGAATAGAACTGAAGTGCCATTTCCTCCGCGGCCATTGGACAGCGCGTAGTCGATTGCCATTCGAGTGCTGGTTGGCAATCGGTGAACGCGGTCGTGGATCGAATCGTTTGGCAAATACCAAGGTCCATCTTCGGGGCCCCAGCTACATGAGATCACGTCCGCACCATTGTCCGCAGCCCATTGAAAGGCTTTGGCTTCCGCCATTGAACCGAGATTTGCTGCTAAGCGAATTGGCATCAACCGAGCATCTGGGGCGACGCCGATCGCGCCGTCAATTCCACTTGCACACGCGACACCCGCGCATGCCGTACCGTGGTCATCAGGATAGTCGGGATACAGATCCTTGGGGCGCGGATCAGCGGATCCGCTCAGGGCGTCGAAAGGCGCAACAACTTTTCCAGGCCGCGAAAACTCAGGGTGATCGATGTCAATCCCGTCATCAATAACGGCGATCGTCACTGCAGCACCGCGAGTCAGGCCATGAGCGCTCAGCACATGTGCATGGTTGCTGACCGACAATCCATCGAGAGTGATCGGCCCCAAGTGCCACTGTTGCGAACCGATCGACTTTCGCGTTCGCGGTCGAATCAGTTCGGGATGGCAATACTGAACTTCTGGTCTCGCCAGCAGTTCGAGTGCCAAATCGAAGACACGTTGTCCAGTCCCCTCAGTCGCCTGGACAAAGTAACTATTGACGGCAAATCCAAGCTTCTCTTTGAGAACTAAGTTGGCCTCACGAATGATTCGTTCGCACTCGGTCTCAACAAGTTCGTCTACAAACTTGATGAAGAGGTTCTCGGTGTAGATCACCGGCTCATGTGCGTCCTTGTCGATCAGGACGCCACCAGCGAAATGTACGTCTTCGTGTTGTCGCAACGAACGCTTGCGACTTTGCATCGCTGGCTTCTTCTCTCCCTTCGGTACGCGGTAGACTTCGACTCCGGCTTCCGGAAATTGCATCACCAGTTCGCAACCGTTCAAATGCTCCTCAACCGGATCGGCAACAGTCGATTTAGATCGAAGAGATTGATGTGTCCGCGTGCGAATTGCGATTAGGTCACGACTTTCAACTAGATCAAATCCTTCTTCATCGCTAGTGCCGTAGTTGACGACTGGCATGTCAAAATCTCATGATGGAATTGCGATCCAAATTAACCCACCCGCGACAACCGCTGGTAGCGTTTGCAAAAACAATGTTTTCGTGCTCAAGGTTGCTGCTCCAAAGAGGCCTGCAATCGCGACACACATAAGGAAAAATATCTTAAGAGAAGTGTCGAATTCAGAGCCGCCGAGTCCCCACACTAAGCCGGCCCCAATAAAGGCGTTGTACAAGCCAGCGTTCGCAACAATGGGTGCAATCTTTATCGCTTCGGTGTCGTTGAGATTGAGGCTTTTTAACCGCGAGTAAACGCGTTTGCTCTTCCAAAAAAACATCTCGGTCACCGCGATTAAGAATTGGATGGCGGCGACGGCACCTACGGCGAAATCAGCTAGCGTTTGCATTTGTGATTGAAGAAAGGTTCGGTAGAAAAGACTTGTAAAACGCCTAGGAAGAACTGCTCTGTCAAAGTGGAGCTATAAATGCCGACTTGGCGTTTCGTGAGGTTGTTTCCATCCTGGAAATTCCAGTGCCTCAACTAGGCAGCTTAAATGCCGGGTGGCGGGTTTTGATACGGAAGGGGGTGGGGTAGGCGTTGGGAACCAAATCATTCCGGTGGGCTTCCCTCGACAACGGCAGCGGGCCTGCTACGGCGCGTCGGTTGTTACCGAGGGGCATGATTGGATAGACTTCGGGCAGTCACGGACACGACGGCTGCGGTTGAAAAGGCTCGCCTATCGAGGTGCTGCCTTGCGACGTCTTCGCTTCGTTATCATGAGATGGGAGGGACGGGCAGCGGTGTGTGTCCAAAATGTCCCGTCTCTTGTTTGCTGCTTTTTGCTGATTACCACGATGGACCAAGAACAAACTCCACCCGTCACGATGACTACACAGGTCCGGTTTCTGCCGGGGGTGGGTTCGTTTCGTGCTGAAAAATACGCGAAGCTCGGGCTGCGGACGGCGCAAGATGTGTTGTTCTTCTTCCCTCGCGATTATGAACGGCCTGCGCCTCCCAAGGCGGTCGACAAACTTCGTGAAGGCGAACAGGCTTCGTTGATCGGGACGATCACGGATGCGGAACTGGCGTCCCGGTCGCCGGGTAAGTCGGTGTTCGGCGCGATCGTCGAAAATGAAACGGGCGCCGTCCGAATCCTGTTCTTTAACCAGCCCTATCGAGCGGACCAAATTAAGTTCGGCCAACGTGTCGTGATCTCCGGCGCTCCGAAACTGAGTGGGCTGAGGATGGAGTTTGTGCATCCGCAGCTAACGATGCTGGACGAACAAGATAATTACCCCGAGCCAAAAATCTTGGCGATTTACGCTCTGACCGAGGGAGTCAAACAGAATGATCTTCGCCATCTCGTCGGCAATGTGTTGGAGCTTCTCGGCGGCGAAATTCATGAGGTGATGCCCGAGCGTTTGCGGGGCGATTCCGCCGATGCACTGCGGGCGGCTGGCATCGAAATTGAAGGGCCTCTTTACGATATCCAAACCGCGGTCCAGCAATTACACCAACCCGACAATGAAGCTTCGCTGCAGGCGGCGCGGATTCGTTTGGTGTTTCAAGAATTGTTCGTGATGCAATTAGCACTGGCGATGCGGCGTCGTAAATTGACCAGCGATCTGCAATCACCACCGCTGTCGCCAACGTCGGTGATCGATTCGCGAATTTTGAACCGGTTCCCCTTTGAATTGACCAATGACCAACGCCAAGCGATCAAGGAAGTCAGCCAGGATATGGCGTGTCAATTCCCGATGAACCGTATGCTGCAAGGAGACGTGGGTAGCGGCAAAACCGTGGTCGCGGTGTACGCGATGATGTTGGCGGTCGCGAATGGGCATCAAGCGGTGATGATGGCTCCGACGGAAGTGCTTGCACGACAACACTACGAAACGCTACGCAAAATTCTTGCCGACAGTCGTGTTCGTATCGGATTGTTGTGTGGATCGATCAGTCGCGCGGAGCGTACCGCAACGATCGAAGCGGCCGCAGCGGGCGAAATTGATCTTTTGGTAGGCACCCAGGCACTGCTGTATGGTGACATCCAATTTCACAAACTTGGGCTATGCGTGATCGATGAACAGCACAAGTTTGGCGTGGGGCAGCGTGTCACGCTGCGGAGCGGCGGTGTGGATCCGCATTACTTGGTGATGTCGGCGACTCCGATTCCTCGTTCGATGGCGATGACGCTGTTTGGCGATGTCGAGCTGAGCACGTTGCGGGAAAAACCGCCTGGTCGGGCCAGCGTCAATACGTATCTCGCTCACGATGGATGGAAAGATCGATGGTGGTCGTTTGTTCGAGAGCGACTAAACGAAGGGCGGCAAGCATTTGTTGTCGCTCCACGTGTGGTGCCGACAACGAAGTCCGAGGAAGATGATTTGGATGACGAGGAGGGTGAAGATATTTCGTCGGTGCAAACGGTCTTTGCGGATTTGAGTAAAGGTGTGTTGTCCGAGTTTCGAATCGGACTTTTGCACGGCCGTATGGCAGCGGATGAAAAGTTGGCGACGATGCAGGAGTTTGCATCGGGCGAGATCGATGTGTTGGTCAGTACGACGGTGATCGAAGTGGGTATCGATGTGCCCAACGCGACTGTGATGACGATTCTCGGTGCGGAGCGATTTGGGCTCGCTCAATTACACCAGTTACGTGGCCGTGTTTCGCGTGGTTCGCATGTGGGACACGTTTGTGTTTTCTCGGATGGGGATCAGCCGCCGAGTGAGAACGAGCGGCTGAGTTTGTTTGAGAAGACCAATGATGGTTTCGAGCTTGCCGAAGCTGACTTTGAATTGCGTGGTCCCGGCGATCTGCTGGGTCGGAAACAGAGTGGAATGGCACCGCTGCGAATCGCTGACCCGCGTCGCGACATCGAAATCCTGAGAATCGCAAGGGCGATGGCACAGGCGATGATCGAAGAGGATCCAGAATTGGATGCTCCGGAATTCCATGATCTGAAGACGCAAGTGATGCGGCGGTATGGGAAACGGCTCAATCTGGGCGATGTCGCATAGCGAAGGTTGGTTTTGTGGGCGAGAAGTCCCCAGCCGAGTGACGAGAGGTACCCGGTGCCTTACGGCCCACGGCTCACGGGTGATTTTGAAGGCGGCTTGGAGAGTCGGACGCTGGCAATTATCTTGTCCCGATGCACATGACTTGGAAAAAAGCCGCGACTCTCGCTCTGAAGTTTGCCATCCCCGTGGCAATCATCGCTTGGCTGGCGAATCACATTGATTGGGCTCAGTTGTCGAGCCAGCCCAAGGATTACCGATTATTGGCCTGTGCCTTGATTGTGGCGATGATCGGATTGAGCATTTCGTTCGCTCGCTGGTGCTTGCTGGTTCGTTGCCAAGGGATTTCGCTGTCGATGGTCGAGGCGTTTCGGCTCGGATCGATCGGGTTTTTGCTGAACTTTGTTTCGGCAGGCAGCGTGGGCGGGGACCTGTTTAAGGCGATTTTCCTGGCAAAACAGCGTCCTGGGAAACGAATCGAAGCGGTCGCATCGGTGTTTGTCGATCGCGGGGTGGGGCTGTTTGGCCTGCTGTTGCTCGTCGCGTTAGGGTTGATGTTGGTTCAGCCGAGTCACTCGACGGAGATTGATCGCGAGCAGATGCAGCAGATCAAAGCGGCCACCGCGATCTTGACGACCATCGGCACGGTCGTGCTTTGCGGGTTGGTCTTCGGCGGCAAGGGAGTCGACCGGTTGGTCCGCTGGGGCAGTCAGCTTGCGGTTGTCGGCCCCGTGGTCGCCAAGATCGGACCGCCGCTGCGGATGTTTCATTCTCACCCGATCGCGTTTTTGGTCTCGATCGTGATGAGTCTGGGCGTGCATTCGTCGATGATCCTCAGCATGTATCTGATCGCACGCGGACTCTATTCCGAACCGCCGACATTGATCGAGCACTTTGTGATTGTTCCGATCGGGATGCTGGCCGCTGCGATGCCGATCACGCCGGCGGGATTGGGCGTGTACGAAGCGACCATCGAATGGCTTTACCGAATCGTGCCTGCGACCACCACGACGGCTTCGGGGACGCTGGTGGCATTGGTGTTTGAAATCGTCAAAGTGGCAATGGCCGCGATCGGCACCGTCTTCTATTGGACCTCCAGCGAGGAGCTTCGCGAGAGTGTCGAAGAGGCAGAGGAAGCAGAAGAAGAGGATGACGAAGACGAAGTGAATAAAGAGAAAGAAGCGTGAGCTGAATCGGTTTAACTGGATCATCTTTAATGATGGTTTTAGGTAGTCGCCTTTTGCTCCGCAAAAGCAGCGTTTGTCCAACGCAACTTTTGCGGAGCAAAAGGCGACTGTTTTTTCGCAACTTTCGCAGAGCGAAAGACGGCTATTGGCCGATCGAATCGGCTAGCGACTGGGCGTCATAGATCGAACGCAGGGCTTCGATGATCCCGACTCCAGAAACGCTCACCGCACGTGCTTGTTCGTCGCTGTACAGATAATCGCTGGTCAGGCTTTGGATGTTGCCGTCAAAGATCAGGCCAACCAATTCGCCTTTGCGATTAACTACCGGCGAACCACTGTTACCGCCGATGATGTCGGCGGTGCAAACGAAGTTCAGTTGCGTGTCCAAGTTGACCTTGTTCTTGGCTTTCATCCATGATTCGGGAAGATCAAAATCGGCTTGCCCTTTGTGGGCTTCCGCATGCTGGTAAGCTCCGGCGAAATTGGTGGTTGGTTCGACGTGCTTGCCATCTTCGGAATAACCTTTAACCGTTCCGAACGCCAATCGCAGGGTGAAGGTTGCATCGGGATAACCACCGGTCCCTTCGATTTGAGTAACCGCCTGAGTCACTTTGGCGTAGGCTTGGCGTTCTCGCTCTTCGATCTCTTCGTTGCGTTCTCGAATGTGACGATATTCGGCTTCGAGTTTGCGAGCCAATTGGATCATCGGATCGCTCGACTCCTGGACGGCGTCATTGCCCGCTTCGACCAACTGTTTGCGAAACGCGACATCCACCAATTTGGTGCCTTCGATTAACGCAGCGGCGCGCTCTCGGGGGCCTTTGCCATCGAGGATTTCTTGAATCAAGACGTCCTCTGCCCCACGTAAAATGGTCAGTCGTGAGAGTTCGTCGCTCAGTTTAACTTGCTCGAGATCTTCGTAGATGGGCGCTTCGCTGAACAGCGATTGCAATTTGGATTCTCGCGACGCATCCGTGAACTCGTGTAGTCGCTGGTCATTGGGTTTGAGATCTTCGGCGGTGAGCAGCACGATTTGCATTGCGGTGTCGAACAACGTGCTTCGTAGGCTGACGGTTTGTGTCAACATTTCGCGTTTATCGTCTTGGATTTCCGCAATTTCCGCCCAAGCCGACGCGAGTTCTTTGTTGGCGTCGTTGTCTTGCAGATTGCTAAGCAGTCTTTCTTCGCGGGCCTTTTTGGCGACAAAGGTTTGCGGATCTTGTAATCCCGCCAACATCCCGGTGTAGGCTTTGCGAGCGTTTTGAATACCGAACAATTCATCGCGTGCGCGGCGTGCCTGCTCGGTGCCTTCGAGACCAAATTGCTGCATCAGAATCTCTTTGCGACGAAGGAAATCGAGCACATAGGGCAATCGGTCGTCACGCAGGAATTCGAGTGCTGCAACTGTGAAAATGCGTTGCGTGCGTCCTGGGTTGCCACTGACGAAAACCAATTCACCTTCTTGCAGAGGATCGGGATTCCAACGCAAAAACTCGTCGAGTTTCGCGGGCTTGCCGTCCTCGTAAACCCGCATGATCGTGGCGTCGAGGTTGTAACGCGGGTATTCAAAGTTGTCCGCATCGCCGCCGAAGAAGGCTGCTTTCGTTTCCGGCGCCCAGACGAGACGGACGTCGGTGTATTTTTTGTAGCGATACAGGTGGTACTTTGCTCCACCGAACAAAGTCACCACATCACTTCGCAGGCCTGACTTTTCGAACGATTCTTCCTCGATCGTCGAGATCACGCCACGTCGTTGTTTTAGTGCATCCTCGCTGGACGCGCCGGATTTGACCGCTTGGTTGACGCGGTCGGTCACGTCTTCGATCGAAACGAGTTGATTCAATTCCAGATCGGGAGCCTTTAGTTCTTGATCGAGTGTCTTGGCCAAATAGCCATCCTGGATCAGATTCAATTCAGGGGTACTGAGTTTATGCAGCGTATCGCTGGCGACATGATGGTTGGTCAGGACCAAGCCGTCACTGGAAATAAACGATCCGGACCCACCGCTGTTGAATCGAACCGAAGACAGGCGAAGGTGGTCTGCCCATTGCGAGTCGGGTTCAAAATCATGCTTCTGTTTCAATGTATCGACGGGCAAGTCATTGAACAGGTACATGCCCTCGTCGCCATACGATGGGACGGGCAGAGAGAGTGAGGTTGTCAGCAAAAACATGAGGAAGGCTATTCGGCTTTGGATTTTCATGTCTGGGATTTTTAATTGGGTTTGAGATGCGTTTGTAGTCTGTCTCACGCGTCTGTGTATCTTAGCAACATCCATCGCTTTGATTGAGAACCCAGCGTATGGCACGATGGGGATTTCTTCGCCAAATCGTGCAGATTCATCTTCCCCCAAATTGTAAATTTTCGTAGCTAACAGAGGTTGAAATAGAATCACATAAGTCCAGAGGGAATTGGTTATGCAAGCGAATATTGTCTGCATCAAGTGGGGGACGAAATATGGCAGCGAGTATGTCAATCGTTTGCTTCGCGGAATCGAGAAGCACCTGCAAATGCCTTTCCGTTTCCTTTGTTTGACCGAGAAACCCGAGGGGATCGACGAGCAGGTCGAGATTCACCCACTGCCGGTGACGCCATTTGATGAGGGAGCGTTTGACGCTCGCAAAGGAGGCGAAACATGGCGTAAAGTCGGGCTATTTCAGCCTGGATTGGCGGGACTCGAGGGCGACACACTGTTCCTTGATCTGGACGTCGTTTTGACTGGACCACTGGACGATTTCTTTACGTTCGAGCCAGGCAAGTTCTGCGTGATCCACGACTGGCTCGAAAAACGGCGTGCTTGGATGCCGGGACGCGATGGCAAAGTGGGAAATACTTCGGTATTTCGCTTTAACCCCGAGCGTCACTCGCGAGTCTATCAGCACTTTTGTGATCACCAGGCCGAAGTGCTGGAAACGTTCCGTATCGAACAACAATACGTCAGCCGCACGCTGCTGGATGATTTGGCGTTCTGGCCCGAGAAATGGGTATGCAGCTTCAAGCGTAGTTGCCGCCCGTTGTTCCCGCTGAACCTGATTCGCGAGCCGTATCAGCCATCGGAGATGCGAGTATTGGCTTTCCACGGATATCCGCTGCCGGATCAAGCGATTGCAGGCTACCAGGGAAGCGTATTCAAGTCGACGTTGCCAGCAACTTGGTTGAGTGCCCACTGGAAAGACGCGGCGTAGGTTCGAATATACGCATAGCGAAACTCGTAAACGGGCTGTTGATTTGATCGAAATCCAAATCGCGGTCGTGAGCCGCGGGCCGTAAGGCACCGGGTAATGCGTGGGACCCGGCCGCTCACGCGCGAGCGGCT
>CAXBHV010000033.1:0-14720 GCA_963974855.1 uncultured Rhodopirellula sp.
CCGCTCCGGCACTGCCGGCGACCATCGCGGTTCCCATCAGCAACCAAATCATATCGAGCGTTGCGATCCATCCGCCCGCAGCGATCATCGCCGAAGCGACGGTCGTGACCAAGATCATGGTCACAATTCGCGGTTTGGTCAGCTGGATATAGTCCGAAAAAAGACTGGGGCGTGTCGCGGCAACGGCACGAGGCGATGTCGGGGCCTCAGCCTCCGTGTCCTCCTCCCCCCTGCCCTGCCCTGCCCCATCGGCCCCTGCTGCACTGGCCCCTGCTGCACTGGCCAGTTCGGGCCCTTCGGCAACATCGTGGGTGGCATCTCGAGCGTGGGATTCCCGCTGGCTGTCCACTCGTTTTCCTTCGCTCACGTAACGAACCCTCGCCGACGAGGGCGTCAGTGGATCGGCGATTAATATCTCTGTCGACACTTTTTATTCGTTCCTAGTTAAGTCGCCGTTTCGCTCGTGACGGAAGCCATGTTCAGGTTGCGAACACGCAGTATACGGACCCATGCAAACGTGGAAACCGCAAGAATCAAAGATCCGGTCGCAACATGCGAAGTGACAAGTAACGCATTGGCGTAATTCTTTGACTCAATCACATAACCCTCCGCCCCGGGAAACCATCCCAGAAACGCGGGCCAGCCATAGTGAACTACCCAAGTCCCAATACCCAGCAAAATTTGAATGCCCACTAATCCTATCAAGGCAAACCCAGGACGCGACAGCGTCAAATCGCCGCACTTGCGTAATCGAGCCCAGGCAACGGCCACCATCAACCACAACACGAACGCCAGTACGACATGCATCGCGGTCGTATGCAAAAAGCCCGTGGGTGACCCTGTGGGCTGCAAATGCCGCAATCTTGCCCCTAAGACGAGCTGAAGATAGCAGGTCAAAATCAGCAAAGTGACGATTCCAAACGTCCCTTTGGCTAGCCGAGGTAACGCTACGAAATTTTCCGAAACCGGTTCCGTTCGTTCCGACTGAGGGGCCGATCCGGGTTGAGTCTCGTTTGCTTCGCTGCGTGAATAGCGAAACCACCAACGGCTGGTGATCACCATCCCGGTAACAGTCAGAGCAAAAACGATCGGGGCGGTCGTGCCGTGGATCATCGCAAACGTGCGGTCGCCGAGCACCACTCGGATGCCACCGAGCCCCCCTTGGATGATCACCGCTACCAAGATCATCACGGCAAAACCTTTGACCCAGCCTCGGTGCTCGGTCCGCCAAGCCGCCACGACCAAGCCAATCGCAGTGAATCCAAGCAGGGCGCCAAGCAAGCGGTGTCCGTGTTCGATAAGCAAATCAAACGGGCCTAATAACCAAGTTTTGTAGGGGTACAAGAACAGGTTGTAGCCGTAGGTGTTGGGCCAATCCGGGACCGCCATTCCAGCGTCGTAGGTCGTTACCATGCCGCCCACCCAGATCAGCGGCCAAGTCAGGCAGACGATCAGGATGGCTAGGCGATGAACGGTGCGGTGGTGAGGGATGCTTTGAGATTGCATGTTGCGTTTGTTAACGAAGAAGGTCTCGTGGGGAGCTGGTTTAGCGATTTTTGTGTCGCATCGAATGAACGCGTTCCCCTAAGATGCCCCCCAATACCGCGCCGCCCGCACCAAAGCAGAAGCCGGCAATCAGCCCCGAAAAGCCAAGCAGTGCCATGGAAACCACTCCGGTGATCACGCCGACGATCGCGCCAATCGATCGATACGTTTCTTGAGTCATATGAAAGGTTCGTTTCAGCAGTGAGGATGAGGAACGTCGAACGCCTGGGATCGAAAAGCCGAATATCAATCGCGAATAGGAGATACGGCAGTAAAGATTCAGCAAGCCTAAGGTTTTCCGAGCGATTGAACATAGCGGACCAAATCCCAAACTTGATCCGGGGTCAATCCTTTGCCGCTCTCGGTCTCGGTTACTTCCAAGCTTGGCATTGGGGTTCCCGCGACGCCTTGGGTAATCCGCCGATAGAGCGTCTCGCCATCGCCCCCCCCGCGGAATACACCGCCTTGTAAACGCCGTGGAACAATGGGCCTCGGTTTGGGGGCCCCGGCTTTGCGGAACGGCTTCATTGCTTCGCGATCGGTCGGCGTTAACCCCAAACGCGTCGAGTACTCTTTGGTCCAATCGTCATAGTCCAGCGTCACCGCGGCGCCGTTCCCCGCTGGGCCGTGACAACCGACGCAGTTCGCGATCTGGCCATGAAACAGGGCACGGCCTCGCTCGATCGAGTCGCCGTCACTCGTCGCTGCAGCACTTGTCGATGCAGGCACTTCCACCACCGCCTCTTCGGCACTGGCCCACTGGCTGATCACGTCCTGAATGATTTCGCGAGTCGCCTCGGCGCCTTCGCTATCCGCTGGGCTGTCGCTAGCCGATTCCCCGTCTCTGGCAAGCGGCATGCGGATTCGCAAGTTCTCTTCGGGAGGCGTCTCTTCGTAGCCCAGTTCGACCGCTTCGGCCAGCAGTTCACGTTCGACTTCGCCGCGGATTGACAAGTAAATCACGTAGTCGACCAGTGCATCGAGTTCTTCTTTGGGCAGTACCAAAAACGAAGGCATCGCCGTACCCGCTTCGCCATGAACCAGCGTGCGGCGAAGATCTGCTCGCGTCGGCTTGGCATTCCGCCGTGTCGATTTCCATTTAAAAACGCCGGGGCGAAAATCGCGAGGATAGGGATTTAGTGCCAACGAGGTGGGGCCGAATCCATCGCCCTCTAGCCCGTGGCAGTGGACGCAGTGTTCACGGTATAGCCCGAGGTGGCTGCCGTCTTGCAGGCTCGAAATTGGACCTGCCGCCCGCTCGAGTCGCTCGACATCGATCAGCGCTGGGGCCGATTCGCTCAGCAGTTCGCTTGGCCATTTCGGTTCGTTCGGCGTTCCAAACACCTGCTCCAGCACCGCAGATGTGTCCGTTTGTGCCGCATCCATCTCCGCCGATCGCGATTCAGCGAGCGTCAGCGAATAAAGTGTGTTGGGCTCAAATTGATCAATCTTTGCGTCACATCCGGTCAACACAGCCAACAGCGGCAGTGAGCAGGCGATCAGCACAGAAGAGCGGATGAGTGGGGACATATCGAAAACGGTCGCAGGTTTTGGGAAAAGATTCGTCCCCTATTGAACCGCGTAAACCCATTCGCCGTAAACTCCACGGATTGTCGCACAGGCAAAAAAAATGGCAGGCACACCGAGATGTGCCTGCCACGAATCGCTTTATTTGGATTGATCGCGATTTTACTCACGGTCAATTACTCGGCGCTCAACGCCTCAGCGGGAACGACAACGGTTCCAAGATCGTTCACGCCCGCGTTGATGGTGACGTCAAAGCGGCTTCGCGACCACTTTTCGGCTTTGCCGTTGATCTTCACATCGTCAATCTTGCCCGCTTCGTGGAAGACGCGGAATGTCAATTCTTTGCCTTCTGGCAAATCTTTGATGACCAAGTCGCCATTTTCGTCGCTCTTGGCAACGTAGGGGTGTTCGAGGACCACGACGTAAGCACGCATCCAAGGGTGGATGTTGCATTCCACTGGGATCGGGGCAGGTTCGGTTTCTTCGAGTAAGACCGATTTTTCTTGCCCTGGTGGGATCAAGAAGTTCTGGGCTGCGTTCTTGAAGAACGGCAGGTTTGCGTTGTGACCCACGGCATCGGGGTTGGTCACCTTCAGCGTGTCGCCGGTTTGGCAGATCACAATATGGGGTTCAAAACGACAGGCGTTGTTTTCCAACACGTGAGTGTTTTTCTTCTCAGGAACTTCGTCGAGCTCCGATCCACCACGGCCGGTGTAAACGTAAACCACGACATTTTGGATGCCCTTGTTGTCTTTGTTGACCAGCAAGCGTTCGTTCATGACCGGGTGTTTGCCACAAAATTCAACGTCTTTATTGACGACTAGGGCAGTGGGCTCGGCAGCAGCTCCCGCGTATTCAAAACGCAGTTTGAGGTCGCCAGCATGGGAAACAGCCATCGTCGAGGCCAGCAAGGACGCCGCAGCGACACCGCAAATCACGTGAGTTAATCGAGTTTTCAAAGCTTGTCGTTGGGTCTTCAACGTAAATTCTCCCAAGCAGGGGTTAGAGGGTTTGAGTCCTAAACAGGTCATTTGCCAAAAGCTTATCGGCATGTATGGGTGATCATCACGGAAAGGCAGACATGCGGAAGGGGGGGAGCATGTGGCAAAAAGCGAATTCTAGTCACCGATTAGCGTAATACACGCAAGTTGCCAAAAGTTTTTAACACTTACGGCAACAATCACTAGCCTCGCAAATTCAATTTTTGGCAGGCGAATTTGCTGGCGAGGTTATCGCAGCGACTGAGCAACGGTGGACGTTAACTCAGTCGCCGCTTCTAACCAAACTAGTTTTTTGCGAAGAATGTGCCGTCCTTGGGGTGGGGATTCATGCGGACAGCAGAATTTCATTCTTCGGCAGGACACTGCTCATTTTAGCTGCTACCGGAGAATTGTCTACCGCTTGCACCCTTTTAAGCTGGGCGATTCTCACGGTGCGATCCGCCGGGGGGAATCGGAGACACTTGGTGGATACCGATCGCTTAAGCCGCGAGAATATATTGGCTGCCTAAGCCGAGATTGTTGTTCCCACCGTGGCGATATTTGATTGGTTTGCTAATTTACCGGTTGGGTTTTGACTTTTCCTTTCTTGAATCTCTGCGACAGTGTGGTCCCGCGATGAAATTTTTAATTGTTGGTAACGGCGGACGTGAACATGCGCTCGCTTGGAAGATTGCTCAAAGCCCCCGTGTGGAAACGGTCTACGTCGCTCCGGGCAATGCCGGAACCGCGATCGACGCGATCAATGTCCCGATCGAAGTCACGGAAACCGCAAAATTGATCAAGTTCGCCAAAGACAACGCGATCGATATCACCGTCGTCGGCCCCGAGGTTCCATTGGTGGCAGGGCTCGTTGACGCGATGCAAGAAGAAGGCTTGAAGGTCTTTGGCCCCACCAAAGCGGCGGCCGAACTCGAAGGTAGCAAGGTCTTTTGCAAAAACTTGCTGCACATGGCCGATATTCCCACCGCTGGCTACCGAACATTTCGCGACGCCGAGGATGCGGGACGCTATATCAAGGATCGCTACTCCGAACCGAATGATCCGGTTCATGTTGTTGTCAAAGCCGACGGCTTGGCTGCGGGCAAAGGCGTGATCGTTTGCAGCACTCGCAGTGAAGCACTCGAAGCAATTGACCGTATCGCCCACCAACGCGAATTTGGCGAAGCCGGCAAAGAACTGATCATCGAAGAAAAATTGGTCGGGCAAGAGGCGAGCGTGCTGGCGATCACCGATGGTGAAACGATCATGACGCTACCCGCCGCTCAAGATCACAAGCCAGCCTACGATGGCGATAACGGTCCTAACACCGGCGGTATGGGCGCGTATTGTCCAACGCCGATCGTCGACGAAGCGATGATGGAAAAAATCGAAGCTGACGTGCTTGTCCCGATCGTGCACGCCATGAAACGTGCTCGCCGGCCCTTCAAAGGTGTGCTGTACGCTGGTTTGATGTTAACCTCGGCCGGCCCCAAAGTGCTCGAGTTCAATGTGCGGTTCGGCGATCCTGAATGTCAGCCGCTGCTGATGCGATTGAAGACCGATTTAGTCGATGTGATCGAAGCGACGATCGACGGACGTCTCGGTGAATTGGAGCCGTTGGAATGGGACGAACGTCCAAGCATTTGTGTGGTGATGGCGAGCGAAGGCTATCCCGGCGATTACGAGAAAGGACGAGTGATCACCGGGCTAGACCGAGCGGCAGAGCTAACTGACGTGAAAGTTTTTCATGCCGGCACTGCAATGAAGGATGGCCAGGTTGTCAATGCAGGCGGCCGCGTCCTTGGTGTGACCGCGATCGGAAATTCGATCAGCGGCGCAAAGCTGCAAGCGTACAAGGCGGTCAAAGAAATCCGCTGGCAAGGCGCCTGGTGTCGCAAAGACATCAGCGACAAGGCGCTTGAACACTCCAAGTAAACGATCGCAATCGATCGTCCCGCCCTCGTAGCGAAACTCGGCAAGAGTTTCGAAGCGTACCGTGGGATAGGCTTCCAGCCTGTCATAAGATCCTCGACAGGCTAGAAGCCAATGCTACGTATCTCGTAGCGAAACTCGCCAAGAGTTTCGAGGTGCAATGAAGCGACGACTGCAAAAGGCAATGCTTAGCCTACTTTGTGAAACGTAAAGTCGCGCACATCAACACAGTCCATCGAAGCACGTGCGGCGGCGTCCAGACCCAGCGGCGAGTCTTCGAAAACGAGACAGGTTGCAGGCTCCACTCCCAGTCGTTCGGCTGCTTTTAAAAACACATCGGGTTCCGGTTTGTGTTTTTCGGTGTCTTCGGCCGTGACGACGGCGGCAAACAGCGACTCCATTTGCAAGTGTTTGATTTGGGCCCAAACCCCTTCGCGGTCGCCGCCGCTGGCCACAGCCATGGGCACGATGTTGTAGTGGGCGCGTGCGATGTCGCAAACCCGTTGCAGTGGCGTCAGCCGCGGAAGCCGCTGGCGAAAGGCGAGCTCTTTCTCGACTCCCGCTACTTGCGGGTCGACGTCGACCGATTGTTCCTCGGCCAAGACGCGAATGATTTTATCGGTGGGCATTCCTGCCATGCTGTAGAACCGCTGTTCGGTAAACTCGATGCCGAAACGGGCCATCGTTTCACGCCATGCTTCAAAGTGCAGCGGCATCGAATCGGTGAGCGTTCCGTCACAGTCAAAGATCAATCCGCCGTAGCGGCTAAGGTCATTCACTCGTTTGTCCATGGTTTTCAAGGAACATCCAAAAACGAAAGTGGCCAACCTCTTGCGAGATTGGCCACTAATAAACGTTAAATTCGTTTCGTCCGATAGACTAGCGAGTCGTAATGGTTTCGAACAGCGAGTAGTACGCGTCTTCACTTGGACGCGACGCTTGCGCTGGTGCAGGAAGCGAGTACGGCTGGGGGGCTTCCGGAGCAATCTGTTCCACAGGCATCGGGACTGGCGGAGCCGGTGCATGCTCGACCGGTGCATGTTCAGCGGGAACGGGGGCGTGATCGATGGAATGGTGTCCACCGTGCGCGTGTCCGCTGTGAGTGTCGCAGCAGGTCGCCTTCTTCTCGGCTGACCACGAGTACTCGCACTTAGGGCATTTGTAGTCTTTCGTCTTCAAAACGCAGATGCGACGCGTTTTCGCACCGTTGTGACAAACCGCATCGCAGTTTCCCTTTTGCCAAGGAAAAACGACTCGCGGGATGCAGATCACCTTGGATTCGACTTCGAAGCAAGTCTTCGTTTCATCGACAACATCGACGGAAAAGTTACAGGCGTGATCACACGCGGGGCATTTGGTACAGCAACCGGTTTGATCGACCAGTTTGTGACCAAATCCAGCGGCAGCTTCGTTAGCCATAAAGGGGATCGCAGCGATCGCGAGCAATCCCGCAGCAAGCGTCATTCGGAGTTTTTGATAGAACATATTGGGGTCCCTTCCTAGGACAAATGATTGGATCAACATTGTGGGGTTGGCGACTTTAAGCGAGGCTTAAAAATCCGCCATGAAACGCATGCCAAGTACAGCGAAGTCGCCATCTACCCCGGCAGCCAAAGGAACCGTCGTGCCATCAGGACCGCTGTTTGCTTGGCCTTGTCCCCCATTTTTAATCGAACCCCAGATCAAGTTGGTTTGGACTTTCGAGTAGGCCGTCCAGTACCAATTCAATCCGGCGGTGAATGCGTGGCCATCGCCCCCACGGATATCCTTGTCACTAAGGTCGAGGTAATCGTAGCGAAGGGCCACAGCCAAAGCACCCATACCTGATCCCGTTCCTCCGGTGCAGCGGTCAACCAAAAAGAAGTTTTCAAACGGTTTGACTCGATCGATCGTTCCTGACACACGGTCCAGCGGAATGTGCTCGCCCGTTAGGAAGTACGAAGCGAAGATGTAACCGCCGTGAAAGAACAGGTCTTCGCCCGAGAATCCACCGGCCGCATCACGTCCTACCCAGTTGCCGTAGTACTCACTCGTGATTTGCAAAGCACCGATGTTCAGCATGAACTCGTAGCCGAGTTGTTCGTAGTTGTCCGCACCGAGGATGCGATTGGTGTTCCACCAACGTGAATCGCTTCGTGCCAAAGGACGCGTGCGGAACCGAGCTTCGTTCGTGTTCTGGTCGGCATCGGTTTGTCCATCAGCATCGGTTTGGTTTGCTGATCCTGCGATCGCTAGGTGCAAATAGCCACGGCCGCCGCTGACATCGTCATACCATGGGCTAGCAGCCAAGCGGCCATAAACACCGGCTTGGCTGTCGTCGCCACGATAACGTCCGTCGTTGACGATGTTTTCCAACAGGAAAACTCCATAACGCCAGTTGAACATTTCGTCATCGCTATAGCCGTACATCGCCGCACCCAAGCGACGAGCGTCTTCGTTGAACGCTTCGACCACTAAAGGACGTTCCATGAACACATTGTGGCGGCTGCTGTTCAAGTGGTCCAAGCCAATCGGACGTTTTTGATTACCGATTAGCAACGTGTGGTTGCCCGGCAAACTATGCCATCCGATGTACGCGTCTTTGAGTTCGGGCAAGTTTGGATTGTTAAAATCGATCTGCATGCGATAAAGCATGTTGCTGGGAATGTCGCCAGAGACTTCCATTCGCAAACGACGGAAATCCCAGCGGTTTTCGGGGTCATCCAGCGGATCGCCGGTTTCCAGGAAATTGGTTCCCGCGTCCGATTCGAGGAAATTCCAGTTGTCCAAGTGAACACGACCACCAATCTTCATGGTTGGTTTTTTCTTCTTGTCTGCCGACTCATCGGCGAGCTTATCTTGGTATTTCCCCCAAGACTTTTCCATGTCTTCGACACGATCGAAAAGCTTTTTGTAATCTGCCAATGGCACCGACTCTTCGGCCGGTTCGCTCGACTCGGCCTCACCAATCTCTCCATCCTCTAGCAAGGCGAAGGGTTGGTTGTAGGTTGTCGCTTGGACTTGGTTGCTGCCCGTCGTTGGGAACTCAAGAGGGCCATTGCCGAGCACCACTCCGGCTGATTGGGTCGCGAAAGCCAAGACGACTCCCGCGGCTACAAGCTTGGCTTGCAATTGGTTGGTACGAAACGTGATTCGCATCGCCTTTAACTTCCATGTAATTGTAGTGGCAGTGCTGGCCAGTCCGTCGGGATGGGGACCTCCGGAAAGGGCCAGTCACTTATCTGCCGTTTTGAGAAGCCAACCTCCTGTTGGCTTTTGGAAACACCCGCTGTCTGTACTACGAAGTTGAAAACGCAGTTGCGATCAATGGGGGCCCACACTAAGAGTTATCGGACCGGGTTGATCGAATCTCCCATGCGAAGTGGGCTAATTCGCATCTGCCGAAAAATGGCAACTTTACGATCGATCCAGATTTTCTAGTGGGATCAATGCGGTGTATTCTTAGAACCGCTACAATCAACAAAGCATTGTTAAGTTTCGGTGAAAGCTTGGTTTTCGCTATGGTGACGCATGATCCAAACCGTTTCATCGTTGCTGTTTTGTTGCCATCCAGATCCCTTTTTCACCTCACTAAGTGCTCGACCAGATCGACTGTGTGAAAAAAGGGTTAAGTCTATGTCTTATCGGAAAACTGCCCCATGAACCGAGTTCTTAATTTGGTGTTCCTTCGTTGGGGGGTGTTGGCGACGTTGGTCGTGGCTTCACATTCGTTTTCTTCCGCACAATCGTTACCCTCAGGCGATGAAGTGAAGTCGTCGCTGCGTCAAGCAACGCAATTGATGAGCCAGCGGGTTGCCGATCATGGAGGGTACGCTTGGGTCTCGAGCGTCGATGGGCGTTACAGTCATGGCGAAGGTGTCGCCGGAGCAAACCGCGTTTGGGTTCAGCCGCCTGGAACTCCCGCCGTCGGACTGGCTTTCTTAGCGGCCTATCGTGCCACTGCTGACACCATTCATATGGATGCCGCCAAGGCGGTCGGCGATGCATTGGTTCAAGGCCAATTGCAAAGTGGTGGCTGGGGATACTCGATCGAATTCGATCCCGCTTTGCGCGCCCGTCTGCCTTACCGCGTTTTGCTAAAGCGTTCCGGCTCTACGCTCTCGGGAAAATATACTACCGCGCCGACGCCTTATCCCGGGGGTTGGGATGTTTGGAAGAATCGGCAATTCAAATCCAACATGACGCTAATCGATGACGACACCACACCGTGTGCGATTCGGTTTCTTTGCGATTTAGATCGAACGCTCGGCTTCAAGGACGCGGCGGTTCACGAAGCGGCTGAGTATGCACTGCGGTCAACGATGGCGGCTCAATACCCCGGCGGTGCCTGGGGGCACAACTACGATCGATTCTCAACCGAGCCGCCTAGCGCCGATCACTACCCCGTGCTCTCAGCGAGCTATCCCGAGACTTGGAGCCGGACGTGGGCCAAGACGTACGAAGGATGCTATATGCTGAACGACCGCATCACGCAAAATATGGTCGAAACGATGTTGTTTGCCTCCCGCGTTTACGACGACGAACGTTACCGCGCGAGTGCGTTATTGGGAGGCGACTTTTTGATCCGTGCGAAAATGCCTGAGCCACAACCTGCTTGGGCTCAGCAGTATGATCGGCACATGCACCCGGTTTGGGATCGCAAATTCGAGCCGCCTGCGATTTCGGGCCGCGAGTCTCAGGATGCGCTGCGAACCTTGCTGGTCTTGTTCAGCGAAACGGGCGAAAAGCGTTTTCTAGAACCGGTGCCGCGTGCGATTGAATATTTGCGGACGTGTCTGCGCGGCGATGGTAGACTCGCCCGTTACTACGAACTGAAGACCAATCGTCCGATCTATTTCAGTAAAGATTACCAATTCACCTACGATGATCGCAGCATGCCCGACCACTATGGTTTTGTGGTCGATTCCCATCTCGACGAGATCGAGCGAGACTATCAAACCCTTGCGGCCGGCAAGTCTTTGGTAGCTCAAAGCAAGGTGAGCGGTAAACAGGCGGCTGCCGTGATTCGGTCGCAATCCAGCAGCGGCGGTTGGTTGGAGCAGGGCTTTGTACGCGACGAGCATGGAAAAAAAGGTGACGCCGAAGGAAGGCGTGGTTTCGTCGGCAACCATGATTGCGAACATGGAATTGCTCAGCCAGTATCTCGAGCAAAACTGAGCCATGACGCCTGGAGCGTAGCGGAACTCGTCAAGAGTTTCGGATCTCCAGAATCGCAGAACTCTGATTGTAAGAAGTGAGTCGTGGGCCGTAAGGCACCGGGTATTGCATCAGACCCGGCCGCTAACGCGTCGCGGCTCGCAAAATCGACAAGCCGTCAAGAGTTTCGAGGCCTCAGAGGAAGCTCGGATCGTTCGGCAAATACAACGAAAGACTTGACGACTGCCGCTACGACCTACCCTGAATCTCATCTGTGACAGAGCACACGAGTTGGACTGCTGCGTTTGCCCCCAAAATTATGGCAAAGATTTCAACGCTCGTATTCCGCTACCCCAAGCCTCCGTCACGCGTTACATTGGGCGTATGACTACTACATCAATCAAACTTGCTGTTCATGGTGCCGCGGGACGAATGGGGCGACGTGTCGTTGCTCTGGCTTCGGAGGATACCGAATTCAAAATCGTTGCCGCGATCGATCACGCCGGTAATCCGCTGCTCGGCCAAGACGCTGGGGCGGTCGCTGGGTTCGCGCCGATTGGCGTGCCTCTTGCATCGGATTGGCCCGAAGAGGTCGACGTGGTGATCGATTTCTCGCTTCCCGAAGCGCTCAATCATTGTATCGAGACGTGTGTCGAGGCCAGCACTCCCCTGGTCGTTGCGACCACCGGATTAAGCGACGAGCAGAAAACAAAACTGCAAGCCGCCGCAACGCTGATTCCCATCGTTTGGGCGCCTAGCATGTCGTTGGCGGTCAATTTGACGATGAAACTGGCCGAACAAGTGGCCGATACGCTGGGCGATGTCCAGGGCGGCTTGGATGTCGAAATCATCGAGCGTCATCATCGCTTCAAAGCCGACGCCCCCAGCGGCACGGCGCTGAAGTTTGGTGAATTGATTGGCAAAAAACTGAGCGACGAAACGTTGCACGTGCATGGCCGCGAAGGTCACACAGGCGAACGGACGCGGAATGAAATTGGTTACCACGCTGTCCGCGTCGGTGACAATCCTGGTGAACATACGATCGTGTTCGGTATGCTGGGCGAAAAAATCGAATTGAATGTCGCTGCCAGTAACCGTGATTGTTACGCCGCCGGAGCTCTGGCCGCAGCAAAATGGCTGCAAGGTCGACCGAAGGGACTCTATAACATGTTCGACGTGCTAGGGCTCGAGTCGTAGGTTGTGTATAGAGATAGTCGCCTTTCGCTCCGGGAATGTACGCGCAGCAGACGCTGCTTTTGCGGAGCAAATGGGCGACTTTGTGATGGCTAGCGATGTGCTGCTACTAAAGCAGGTGGCGCTGGGATTTTGCCTTCTGTCTTAAAGAAATTCGAATGGCAAAGTGTGATCAAGGTTATCTGTGCGAAGTCTGTGGCCAAGACGTGGCGGCGATCGTCGATAGCGATCTGTATCTCCGCTACGTGATTGGCGAGCTCGACCCCGAAGTGCTGCATACGACACCCGAGCGGCATCTTCGCTGTAACCCTGTGCTCGCTCAATTTATCGACCACCCGGACTTTGATCGCGTGCTGGTCCAGGGTGACATGGCACTGGCGAATCTCGATCCCGGCTTTGTTGCCGAGCGAGTGGCTTTGGTGACGCGTGGATACGAGCGGCTGCGTGAGATTGCCGCCAGCGAGGGAGATCGGGACGTCACCGCGTACCCGCTGCCCGAAGTGATCGACCGCTATCGCCACGGATGAGCGTGGCGATTGTGTGTTTTTCGTGAAGCCTTCTCTGTAGCTACCTTCGCCAGAAGGTGGTGATTCGTATTTGCGCGGCAACCATCCACGCTCTGGCGAGCGCAGCTACAAAACACAAATTCCGTATTTTGCCGCCTCTAAATGCTTCACCGCGTTGCCTGCCCTGCCCTCGGTTTTCATCGGCGTCGCGGCGCGAGGGCCGTTTCTGCTAAGATTTCGCGGTTCCCCAAATGTGACCCTTCATCAAGCGAAAAAACGTGCCAAGCCATCTCCTCAGACGCGGTTTTCTCGGACTTCTCGCCGCCCAGTTTTTCGGAGCCATGAACGACAATGTCCTCAAGGGCGTGTTGACGTTTATGGTGATTCAAGGCGGTTTGTGGGCTGGCGATCTCGGCGAAGGAGGCCAAGGCATCGTGGGCATCTGTTTCACGCTCCCCTTCATTTTTCTGTCTGGCTATGCCGGCCAAATCGCAGATCGCTACTCCAAGCGAACCGTCACGATGTGGGTGAAAGTCATTGAGATCCCAATCGTGATCCTCGCCGGGATCGGGTTCATGATAGGCAGTTTGTGGGTCACGCTCCTGGCACTGCTGGCGTTGACCTGTCAAAGCTCGTTCTTTGGGCCGGCAAAGTACGGTATGATTCCCGAGCTGGTCGATGCGTCGGATCTCAGCCGCGCCAATGGAACAATCAATATGATGACCAACGTGGCTGTGATCGTCGGAACGCTGGTCGCCGGCGTGGTCAGTACCGCCTATTTCCATGAGCAAACGAGAGGACTGATTTGGTTGCCGATCGTGGTGTTGGTCTTGATCGCGATCGCGGGACTTGCATCCGCCTTCTTGCTGACTCCGTTGCCGGCGGGAGATCGCGATGCAAAATTCGATTTTAATCCGCTCACCACTTACGTCACCACCGTACGCGAGATGTCCAAGACGCGGCTGTTGATGGTGATGATGGCTTGGGGCTATTTTTACCTGCTCGCCGGAATCGCGTTGTTTATCGTTCCCGAATATACCGCGGTTCTCAAAATTTCGAGCACCGAAGCCAGTATGTTGATGGGAGTTCTGGGAGTTTCAATTGGGGTGGGCTGTGCCGTTGCCGGGCTGATTTCCGGGCACCGCATCGAACCAAGATTGATCCCGATCGGAGCCGCCGGTTTGGTGGTCTTCTTTGCTCTGTTGTCGCTTGTCCCACCGTCGCTTCCTGATATGCAACCGATGGTGCGAGTGGCGCTCAGTAACGTCGGCTTCTTCATCTTCGGAGCTGGCTTTTTTGCCGGCTTCTATATCGTCCCGCTACAAGCTCTGCTGCAATACATGTCGCCCGATAGCGAGCGAGGTCGGTTCTTGGGAACCGCGAACGCAGTCTCGTTTGTGTTTTTGACCGTCGCTGCCCTGCTCTACTGGGCGATTCGTCCCGCATTCGGTGATCAACCTCAGCACATCTTTATGCTCAGCAGCATCTTGATGGCTGCCGGGGCCGCGTTCTTTCTGTGGCAACTACGTGGCACCGGCATCCTGGTCGGCAGCGGATCCGATATCGCCGCCAGCAAGTGAGCAACATGTCTTTATTCACCCTCCCAACAAAATGGGGAGGGTCGAAAATCGAGCCTTCAGCGAGATTTTCGGGGAGGGTCGGTGACCCTGAACTTGCACGCTGCCATCTCTAATTCTCCGGGCCGCTGCCGGTGAACTTGCACCGCCCAGCGTCCACGAAAAAAAGCCCAGAGTGCTCGTCGCAACCCTGGGCTTTATGTCTCTAGAATGCTTTGTCGATGGCAAGTGCGAAGTAGAAGAGCTAACTCGCACGTCTCATATCGTTCGGCAGCTGCAACGAAAGACTTGACGACTTCCGCTACGACCAACCCTCTGTTTTA
>CAXBHV010000034.1:0-14719 GCA_963974855.1 uncultured Rhodopirellula sp.
GTTGCTCGGGTGAGGGGGCGACCGCGCTATCATCCGAGCAATTTCGGTGCAATCGTCGGCGAGTGGCATGCTCGGTCCGCCCCCTCACCCGAACGTCGCTGCAGGCTCAGCTGGACCTCGCTCCCAAAGAAGTTGGTGGAGAGGTGGCAGATAACCATCGCAACCAAACATCGCGACCGCACCAAAGCTTTAGCAGTACGGGCGAAGCCCAACGATTGTTTTTCGATCCTATCCCGATAGGGATTCAAGACATTAGCCGTAGGTAAGCGAAGCGCCACCTGCGGAATCGAGATTGCAAAATCGATTTCGACCCTGGAAGGGTCGCAGCCCGGTTGCCTGTGACCCTTTCAGGGTCAATCCCGAGATTGGTATGGTTTTCCGGTGGTGTTCGCTACGCTCAAACCACCGGCTAATTGCTAAAATCCCTATCGGGATGGGGCTTAAAAAAGATGTGTAGGATAAAGATTTGGTAGTGGCTGCCAGGAGTAGCCAACTTGCATTCAGAACTCAAAGAATGGAACGGCATCGCAGTCAAGAAACTGATTGAGTCGCGATGTTTCGGTTGTTTGATTTCGGTACTGAGGTTCCCGCACTCGCAAATCGAACGACACCCGATCATAGATTGTTGATCCGAACCAAACAGAACACGACACCACAGACGAGTTGCTGACGCTGACACTGGACGTTTATAATGATGAGCGAAATCGTCATCGCCGTTACGAGAGAGCAGTAGGCCGTGATCTTTTCGACCAAAGGACCTTGGCAGTCCAATACGGCTAGCTCCACCCGATGAAACCGGAGCATCCGGCGTCGGCCGCCGGAGCAGTGAAGCGGACCTTCCAAAACCGCTTAGGTCGACTTGGCTTACTGAACACCGAATACAAGACCTGACCCTGGCGAAAAAGAGTCCTGACACCTTTGATCCCTCTGACACCTTTATCCCTCGCTGACACCTTTGATCCCTCGGGCGAAGAAAAGGTACGCGGACTCTTTCTTACCTGTTCTTGATGTCGAGACTTGCCTTGCTCCGCTTGCCGACACAGGGTAGCGTTTGAGTTGAAGAAGAAATACCCAATCACCTTACTGGGAAATTGATTAGCTCCAATCCTACGACACGCAAGAAGTCGCGTGCGTTGTGGGTTTCCAGCGGCGATCCCAATCAAACTGCGGTTGAACCAATCCACGCGTCAGCGACCTGGATGACTCGGCCCGCTTTCTTAGCGTCCGCCCTAACCTGAGCGCAAGGTCGACAAAGACGATCGGTTGCGGTTTTCTAAGGCCTCGACCTTAAAATCGCCATTTCCTTCGGCATGCTACCGAATGATCCCCCCACATCGTTTGACTCACGGTGTCATCCAAGGTCGAATTCACTTAGATCACCCGATGGTACGGGCGTCTAAAAGAGAGTAACCCGACAAGGCCACCATGAATTCCTTTTTTGCTAAACTTGTCCTTGCGACCATGCTTTTCATGCCGGGGTGCTCTCAACGCAATCCCGCGTTTCTTACTACCAATTGCTAGATGGGACGCCCTCTTTTTGGTCAATGAATCCAGACGACGTTGTCTTGGCAACGGAAGCGTTTTGCGAAGCGAACTCGATTGCCGTTGCCGATGAGACGATGCGGGTGGTAAGCCATGTTGCAGCGGACGACCTGCGACTTTGGGGCGTTGTTTACCACGGGATTGAGGGTCCCAACACGATGTGCTTCGCTGACAAGTCTGGCGTGCCACGTGACCGAACAATGCACATCACAGCCTCCAAAACGCGGATACCTAAGCTATCCACCGGAGCACGGCATCAGGCGATCAGCAATGGAAAATCAATCGCCCGCACCTGCTGGCGGCAATCGATCGTCGACAAGGGACTACGTCTTTTGCACCGAAAGTGGGAACACTAATCGGCACTGATCCGCACTAATCGATTAGCGAAGATTAGTGGGGATTAGTGTTCAACATTGTCCTGCTTTCGATGAATTGAGCTGGTAGCTAGTTGGCCTATTTGATTTCATCAGACATCGACTTTCGGCCATTCCCATCGGATGTCACGGTTAGATTTGGATGCGACCTAAGGACTATCCGCATGCGATTCGCCTTCAATAAATCTTTCTGTCGCACCAATTTTTCTGTCCTCACTTGCGGCGTGATCAATTTCGTCATGTTAGAACAAACCGGCCCCGGAATCAGTGGATCGATGCCACGTGTGCTTCACCGAAAATTTGGCGCGGTCGTCGCCCGGACAATGGATAGACAGAAATATTGGTGCGACAGAAAAATGAGACAGCCATGACGATACGTGATTGGGTTTGAACGCTCACGTCATCTTCATTTTTTATCCTTTCATCTTTTAACCTTTCGCCCCCTCTCCGGTGCGAGTCACGGCGATTACCCTTCTGGCACCCGCGTCACATGTTGACAGCGATCGCTGCCGCCGCTCCTCGGCTTAATGGTGTTTCGGCGTTCGAAACCCCATGCTTACGCATGGGGCTAAATGCTTTCGCCGCTAACGCGGCTTTCGTGCATTGCCCATTCGCGTTCATTCGCGTGATTCGCGGGCCAACCGTTTGGAAACGTGAAATAGCGTCTGCGGCCGAAACAAGCTGCGATGGCCCCTCCGGGGCGAACCAAACCAACGTGAGATCTCCTGCCGTCGCGTTGCGACTATCCAGGGCGAGGTGCGTGTTGCTGCACGGACTCACGTCCGTGGCTATCGCATTTCGTCACGTTGCGACTGGAGGACAGGTGGCCGCGGCGCCACTATGGCTCGATGGGGCCCCAAATACACGTTGTCCGCAAGCGATTCAAGTGGAAGATCTTGACGACAGGAGTGGCCGTCTTGCGGTTCTTGGTTTCAATTTTTGCTGTCGCAACGTTTTTCTGCTCTCACTCCTGGGATGATCAAATGCCGAACGCGGGGGCAAGCCAGGATCGATAGCCAATGATGCTCGAATGCAATAAGTAGGGGTGGCAGGACTCGAACCCGCGACCAAGGAATTATGAGTCACTTGGAAAGTGACCAAAACTCCGGTGAAAACGAAGATTCACCTTCGCTTGTGTCGGATTTGTACCTCTACGATTCTTCCAACATCACCAACGCCGAATTGATGGCAGAGTTGGACACGCTTGATGCAGATGACCAACAAGAGGTGCGCGCGTTGATTAAACGGCTCGCGAATCTCAAAAAAGCCTCCAAGTCGAGCGAAGTCGAGGATTGAGTCCCAATTGCATCTCCCAGCCGCGTTTTCGGGTACCGTCGGCATCCGGAGCACGCCCCAACGCTTTCAGCTCGCTGCAGCATCAGATGAGCTCGGCGGACCAAATCACAACCGCAGTCGAGAAGTGGCACCGATAGCGGACCAACAACCTGCCACAAGCAACTTGAAAAGGATTGACGATGACAATTTTGAAGCATTGGCCCAAAGGGGGCGACAATACCGCCGGCGTCACGACCGCGGGGTTTGAGGCGACCGCGGAGCTGTTCGTGGAATCGGACGATCCCGAGGATACCGGGCTAAACGTTCTGCAATACCTGATCGCCAACGGCTACAACTACGGCGACGAGTACAGCGTCGGCAACGCGTCGGACGACAGTCTGATTCTCGTCCAAATCGACCCGCCCAAGTTGGCCCCGGGATCCGCAACCCTATGGATCGCTCTTCTTCAATATAAGACGCGAACGGCTGAAACGTCCGCTGGTGGCGGTGGCTCACCGCTAGACTTGCGGCCCAAAATTTCCACCAGCAATCTCAGCCGGAGCGTATTGGTTGAATCCGGAGTTTATCTCGGCGGTTACGAGCTCGAATGGCCGGTAGGGCAAACCCGATTGATCACCAGTTCAGCCGGGGTGCCATTTTCCAGCGGCGTCGAGAAAGACCAGCACAATCAGCTTTTGCGGATCACGCGAAACATCGATTCCGTGATACTGTCCGAGACGGCCTACCCTCTCGACTGGATCAACAGCGAAGCCGTCTTAATCAGCGACCGAAAAACAACCGTTTTGATCGAAAAGTATCAATTGAAGTTTTTGGGATGGTCGACCGAGCAAGCTGTTGAGCAGGGCGTTGACTTCGTTCGTGTCACGTTTGAGGGCGAAATCAAGAAAGATGGCTGGCGAAAGCAATTGCAGGACAAAGGCAACTTGCGTGATGCCTGCGACGCCCCAGATGGCCGCTACGGGACAATCAGCAGCATCGCCCCCGGTGCTGCTGCACAGGAGGCGATTTTGACAAATTCGGGGCTTCAAGTCGGGGCCGATGTTCCGCTTAACGGCCAGGGGCAGCCGCTCGACAAGTGCGATACCGATTTCTTCTACGGCAATTGGGGCATCTATGACGAGATCGACATCCGCGTTTTGCCGTTTTTTGCCGGGATCGCGGGTTAGAGCCGTGGCTCGCCGAAGAAAGCCGAAAGCGAATCAAACCGCGTTGAGATCGATGCACACAGATGATCGTGATTGTGTCGTTCCGATGCGGTCATTCGCAAACGGCCCATTTCCTCGAGCGAGCAAAGCACCGCGTGAAGACGACACCAACGGTTCAGCTCACCAGCATGCTTGCTGCGGACTTTGCCCGACTTGATCATCGGTCGGACACGTTCGGCCCAAAATCTCGCTGCTTCCTTTGGTAAATCGTCGGCCATGCGAGGAGTGTCAGCGGCTGCAACTCCCCGTCGCAAAATGGCCGATCGATCGAGAACATTCGCACCGGCCGGTAACGAGTCATAAATTGAGTTCATGTCAAAATCCGTTTTCTTGAGAGTGTTGATCAACGGATGCATTCTACCGTTACTATCAAAAACGCAAAGCATTTCGATACGACTTTTGCGAAAGTGGCGTGATGACAACCCGACCGCATGTAACACCTGAAGACTTGTATCTCAGTTGAGATTCGCCCACCGGTACCAGACAATTGTAACTTCCCTCTTTTGAACAAGGCGAATAACAATGATTAAGTTCTACGCGCTGGCATCTCTCTTATTTTGCGGTCAAGTAGTCGCTCAGATTGCTCCGCAATACATGGTAGGCGAAATAGACCCCCACTTTCTAAAGCAGGCGATGGAGGGCAAACCACTGTCAGTTCCGCAACTAGAACTTACAGCGTTCTCAAAAGTGGGACATGTTGGCGAGTTGATGGGAAAGAGCTATGCATGCGAGTTCACGACATACAAAGTTCTGCAGCAAGTTGATGATGGAACCCTAGTTGACGTCAACTATTTCCGGCCGAGTCGGACGATGGCCGTCCAACTAAATCCAGCCAAATACGAAACCTACCCATCGAGGAGCGTAACGCTAGGTCCGTATCTGTTTAAGTCGCCAAGCCTGTCCAGAATGCCATCTGACGCCGTGTTCGCGCCTCGAGGACTTTGGAAAATCACTGGGACCTACGATTACGCAACAGTGTTAGGAGCCTCGAAAACTGTTCTCGTCGTGGAACCTATGGCAGAGGATGAAATCAAGGTCCCAGAACACCCCGAATTACTCATCGGAGAATTCCGAGAGTGGTCAACGAATGGAAGCGGATCGCCGTTGAAAGCAATTTACATCGGCTATGAAAAGCTTCTCGTGAAGCTAATGGATGCAAGTGGCGAGACTATACAGGTGAGAATCAACAAACTGACAAGCGAAGAACAACGATGGGTCCGACGCCAAATCAAGGAAGGATTGACGGTTAGGGAAAAGGCAGAGATCAGGGCCAAAGAGGAAGCGAAACGCAATAAGCAGGGCGAAGCTCAGGAAAAACGTTGAGCAATAACCGGCCAGATTTTTCCCGAATTATGGTTTTTTTTAGGCGAAGGAACAAACCTCGGTCCATACGCTAAGGGAGGCCAGTTTCCGACCGCCCCCCGGGTTGCCGCGAATGCCGCGACTGCCGAAACTCACACGATTGCCGGTACCGACGCCACCGGCTTTCAGAACGCCAACTATGAACGAAGGTTACACGATGCACCCCGAGGCCGACTCTCTTTGCCGTTCGATGCTGGCCGTTGTCGACGCGATCCCGTCCGACGTCCCGTGGCACGTTGTGACGACCGATCACCAAAGCTTGATCTTTGTTGCCGACTCTCGCGATGAAGCCAGCACGCTAGAGATGGAAGCGATAGCGGGGCAGTTTGGCGACGTTGTAGCGAGCGAGTGCTTCCACTCTCGCCGGATCGATCCCAAACCGATAATCGGTTGCTTGGTCAGCATTCCCGCCGGCAGCGATCCCGACGAGACTGCTGGACGCTTGCGAGGAGCCTATGCCATTTCGACTAACCCGCCGAATGACGAACCGGGTTTCACTGGTCCCTTTTAATCGAAAAGAATTCCGCCTGGATTATATCGTTACCCTATTGCCTTGGGTATAGTGTTACGGTATTGTTTGTGTAGTGCTAATGAACTTCACCCCCAACTTTTCAAGGCGACCCGATGAACGCTTCACGTGTTTCAATCTTCCAAAACGACAACCTCCTTCACGCCAACCGAGACAACGACCTATTCTTTGTCTCTTTCGGTTCACCGGTCGGAAAGATCGGAAACGCCCAATGTTTCGAGTCGATTGTGATCCGCGATCGTGCAGGCCGACAGCACACAATCACACAGCGAAGCTATGGCGGTGGCGTTTCAGTCTGCATCCGGTACGGCAAGGGCGTTAGAGAGTGGTTCGGTATCTGTGACGCCCAAACCGTTGTCGCTCGCAACCAAGCCCAAACGGTTGAGGGCTAAGTCTATGGGCAAGAAAAGAGCAAAGGCGGGACACTCCAAGCGATTGGACCCCGCCGACTACAACATCGACTTGTCGGCGGTTTTAGATGAGATCAAGCCGCACCTCGAAAGCATGACACAAGCCGAGATTGGCGAAGCGGCTGGAATGTCGGCAATGGTCGTCAGTCACTTGATGACAGGCCATCAAAAGCCGTCGCTCGGAGCACTCGCAGCACTCGCAGATGCATCCGGCGGTAAACTCAAAGTGACGTATCAGCCGCCACGGAAACGCGGTTGATACCTAGGCGTCCAACATCACGAACACAGCGGACTCAGCACAATGCAAAAGACAAAACGATCCAGCGGCAATAGCGTCTTCGGCTACAACCCAAATCATTTTGAATTTCAAGTTCACCACAATCGAGCACACCAAGTGTCTAGCTCGGATCGGCTGCCGGGGCAGTTCGACGACTTCCCCGCTTCGATGAAGTTTGTGATTCGGTTATCGGTCGGCTTGTTCCGACTGTTTGAATACTCACTTAAATTGGCTTGGAACGGGCTGGCGCTGTTCACGCTCGGGGTGATCATCGCGACGATTGTTGGCATCCTGATGGCGTAACTCGCCAACAACTAGGGAAAGCATGAAGATTAGCTTTTGCACATGGATCACGGATCGATTGTGGCAGTATTGCCAAACGCTCGAGCGGAACATTGAAGCCGCCGCCGGCCACGATGTTGAGTTTGTTCTTTTCGACAACCACAGCACCGATGGATTGCATGAATGGCTCGACAGCCGTGGGCTGTTAGATGCGATTCGGTACATTCGGCCGACCGAGCAAATCCCGCTGCACATGGGGCATCTGAAAAACATGGCCCACCAGCACGCCACGGGCGAAATTCTTGTTTCGCTGGACGCCGATAACATTATTGGGCCGCGGTATTGCGAGCGGTTATTTGAAGTCCTCACCGACGACTTTACATTCTCTCACTTTTGGTCCGGCGATTGGGCAGACGGCACGTGCGGCCGACTGGCGTACACTCGCACCGCGTTTGATCGACTTGGCGGCTATGACGAAGCACTCGGGCCGGTTGGCAATGACGATCTTGACCTACGCGATAGAGCCATTGCGATGGGGTATCACATTGCCTTGGATAATTCCCCCGAGGTTGTCGGATCCGCCATTCTCAACACGACCCCACAAAAGGCGAAGCTGTTCGGGATCGATTGGGACCAAAGCAATTCGGCAAACGGCGCCAAGTCGCGTGAAAACATCGAGGACGGAATTCTTATAGCGAATACAGATAAGGTTTGAGCTATTGCGATGGCCGTTTTTCACGTCGATCATGAGCACCGATTGCTTTACGTCGAAACGCCCAAAGTAGGATGCACATCCATCAAGCACGCACTGGCGACACTGGCGGGACGGTGTGAGGGAATGCCTGATGAACTGGACGCATTTCACATTTGGTTCGGATACCAGCACCGCCAACCGATTAGCGCGGTGCTCGACAAGATGGCCCGCAACTATCGCGATTACTTCACGTTCGCTTTGGTTCGGGATCCAATCGAGCGGTGGGAGTCGTTTTTCTACAATAAGATTGCGGGGCGAGAATCAAACGACATCAATGAGTTTGCCAACCAGTTTGCCAAAACGCGTTGGGCGAATGATCCGCATGGATTGCCGCAGCATGCACTGATTGGCGATTCGCTTTCGCTTTACTCGGCGCTCCTTCCTATAACGCAGATGAGCCAATTGCAAACTGCGATCGAGAGCCACATTGGCAAGCCGTTTCCAATCCCCGAGCGGAACAAGAGCACCCGCAGAGAATCGCCAGGATTGCAACCGAGCTCACGAGCGATCATTCGGGAATTCTACCGGGGTGACTTCAAGCTGTTTGGCTCCCTGCTGCCGGCGACATAGCCGACAAGGATTGCCCATCCCGACGCAACATTGCATCATGATGACGCAAAGACGAACTTCACGGAGGTGACGCCAGTTCGATGACGACCGAACCCAAAAAGCGACCGAAACGCAGAATGGCACGTAGCAACCGTGATGCCGAAGTAGAGGCCCTAATGCGTCTGCACGGCTGGTCGCTTGACGACTCGGCGGAACTGGTTGGTATCGATCCGGCTAGGTACACCCAGTTCAAAGGTCGTTTGCCTCACTTGCCGACGCCCGAGGACTTGGAACAAATCACGCTAGCGATCCGCGACGGCCAAGAATACGTCAGCGTCACAAGCTACCACCGCTGGAAAGACTTTCGCGAGCTGCAAATTGACAAGCAAGATTCGGTTGACGTTTTCGACTTAGGCGGCCGGATCGCAGACGATGACGTGGAGTTGCCGTCGTGGCTGTACTCTGCCGACCGGGAAGGATGACCCCGAGGCGTTGGCGATGTTTCGGGAGGCGATGAAGTGCCAGCATGGAGGCGACCGTAAGTCAGAACAGATCAAGAGTAACAATGTAACACTTGATCCTGTTGTTGATGCCACAACCGGCAATTCCCGCGCCTACTCCATATACCGCGTGAAGCGAGAGTGCGACGAGGAAACCGAGTACTCTGCCGCCGGATCCGGTGACGGTCGATCGAGCGACAGCAGCAGCTTGAAACGGCGGTTGATGGTCGGCTATTGCGATCGCAAGTCGCAGAATAACGCGATGGCGGCCGGATGGATTGACCACACTTGTCAATTCCATCGTGGACACTCCCACGACGATCAACATGATTCACGGAGGAACCACCAGTGCAAAAGTTTAGAATCCCCGCTGGCGTGATGGCCGAAGTTAGCGACGGCAAAACTCCTTGGCGCGACTACACGACGACCAAAGAAACGACGTTTGACGAGCCTATCGGCCGGACACGATCACACGTCACGTTCCGACAAGATGGCTGGCAAATCCGGGTTAAGCCGATGTTTGTTGAGATCTACAACGGGATGCGGTGGGTGCGTTGGAAATGAGTTTTTCGCAAAAAGAACTTGACCCATCGCGATTAGATCGGCATAACTACCACATCGTAAGTCATCGACTGAGGGTAGAAGCGAAGTTGATGACCGTGGGTGTCTCTTTACGCCCGTGGCGGAAACGCCAACGCATTACTTTCAAACGATTAAGAATGAACACGCCCATCAATTCGGGAATTATCGGAGCATCGATCCGCACAGGCGGGGAGCAACGAGACATTCGGCGCGGTGTAATGCCCGTGCTTTCTAACCGGGTTGGTGGGCGTGTTTATGCGCTGATGACAATTCAGCGAAAGGGCAATCACGATGCCTATTTCATCCCAAAGGGTACCAAAGCGGCGATGCCGCCACGTCAGCTACGGCAACCAGCGTAACGGCGAACAGGTCAGCGATCCGACCGCCGGCGAGATTAAATTGCGGTGCCACGAAGCCGATCAAATGCGGCTCGCTCTCTCAGAGCAGAAACAACGCTTTGAGCGAAGCCGACAGGACCGCATTGTGCGTTTCGTTGGCCAACATGGTCCGCAGACATCACGAGCAATCGAGCAGGCTACACGCTCGACCGTGGGACACGTCCGCAATGATTTGCTGACGTTGGAGCAAGAGTCGCGAATCGTCCGCACAGGTGGCGGTTCGTCGACTCTCTACGCCATCGTGGCCGACGACAACAACGCCGACGATTCTCTAATTGGTATGCAGCCCACATCGTCGATTCTGAAACTATTTCGCTTGAAAGGCGAGATGTTTGTTTGCGTCCGAGCGTAACCCACCAAGACACACACACTGCCAAAAGGTCACATCAATGAGCAACCAAATACACATCAGTCGTACCTCGGGTGAACTTTCCGAACTGCGATCACTCGATGAGATTAAACGCCGACGATACGAACGACACGAACAGCAAAAAGCACTTGCCGCAGAATCGGCAAACGCTCGGGGCCCGCTATCGCTGGCGGTGGGCGAAGTAAAGAAGAAGATTGCACACCGCAAAGCGATCCCCATAGAGATCTTGGAGCACGCCGACGCGATTCTAAACGCTTGTGATCGGCTGGCGTTGAAAAGCCCGATCGATGCCGAACCGATGGCCAAAGCTCTTTTGGGAAGCCTGTTGCGGCTCGCATGGGCTCGAGCAACGGGGCGGGACCTCACAAACCCCGACCGCGATAAGATCGCAGAGAAGTTGTTTCAGCAGGGGTACGTCAGCAAAACCACCATGCGGCGTCTGAATCACGCGATGCGTAAGGACACCGACGTGGGCAACTTGCTGGATTGCTGCCATGCGTTGGTTGTCTGGTTGGCATCCGAAGAAACGGAACCATTTACACAGGATCGACAATCCAGCCGAGAACCGGCGACAGTGAACCCATGCGAGGATTGCGGTTGTAGTGGTGCAAAGCTGGTTGCCTATTTTCCGGCTCGACTTTGCCTCGAGTGTTCGCAGAAGAGAATCGATGTAGATGGCGAGGCAAAGGCGTTATCAACGTAAAACGCAAGTTGGTTGGCGCCGCACTCAGTGATAATGCCACTGACGGCGGAAATGACGGAACCGAGCGAATGGACGTGAAATTGATCGTACAATCCCAGGGACCAAAACCAACAACACGTGCGAGTTTTTAACATGGCGAAAAAGGCAACCGGTGTTATCTACGACGATCGCAGCTACACCCACATCCAGATTGCAGAAATTTTGGGGCGTACCGATAGGTGGGCCCGAGAATTCATACGCGGCACTGTGCAATGGGAGGAAAAAGGGCACCACGGCGTCCCTTTTGCAGATCTTGGCAATGGGCTGATTATGGTGAGTGGTCGTTTGTGGCGGGAGGCAATCGAGGCGATGAGCCTAGCAAATGCCAAGCGGAAGGAATGACAAAAAGATGAACTGACTGTGCAGGCAAAAAGCGGGTCCTCCCAAACGGGGCGGCGGCATCCGGGGGCGTGTCCTCGATGAGCTCTGTTTGACGGCTATCAGGAAAGTCAGCACCCCACCACCACCACCACCATCGAAAAAGCGGCGGGTCCTTCCCATGGGCCCCCCACGGGGCGAAGTCCCGAATCGGATGACATTTTTGGCGCATGTCATTTTCAAAACTCAGGTAAGTAAGTTTTTTTCCATGTCGGTGGCAGTCGCGAGCCACGACTAAGCAATCGCATGCAGCGGATTGATGTTTGAGAGAACTGGAAATCGCGATCGAGCGAAAAACAGTCGGATGATTGTCGGTAAAATTTCCCTGACGATCCGCAGTGTGATGCACGCCCACAAAGCTCATCTGCCGACGGGAAAACGAATAAAAACAAGTGATTCACGGTGTTTTTGTCGCACAGCAACCAAGCGGCGACCGACTGAAACCAGCACAAATTAAATTTGCAAATAGATCGTTTCTGCCACTTCCCACAACCCATTACAAGCCACTACGATGCGGGTGTCAGGCTGACGAGGCCATAGCGGTGCGGGCGTGTCCTCTTGTGTACAGCCGATTTGACTCCACTCAAAACGGTGTGTGATGAGCAGGAGTTATTGATCGGCTGAGATCCTTATTTCCGAAAGAGGACAATCAGATGCATCGCGCCGAACTTCTTAAAACCGCGGCACAGATTCTTGGACGCCCAGTCCGCACCCATCACCTCGAGTACGCTGTTCGTTGCGGATACGTTACTCCGCAATCCCGCCGGCCGGATGGCTGGTATCTGTACGGACAAGATGCCGTCGATTCGCTAGTCGGTTTCATGCGTGAACGCTCGCGATCCGGCATCGCCCCAACATCATAATTTTGGGGTGAATCATGACGTCAAGTCGTCGAAACGGGGCTACCGGAACGCCTGCACTGAATGCAGGCCCGGAGTTTCACCAACAATTGCTCACAGAATCGGCTGCCGCGAAGTGGCTTAGTGTAAGCGCTCGGACTCTTTGGAGTCTGCGAGATTCTGGAAAGATCGATTTCATTCGTATCGGACGATCCGTCCGTTACGACGTCGATGATCTACGCGCCTTCGTTGTTAACAACAAAAGCAACGCGGGCAGCTAACAGCAAAACCACTTACATCCATCAACAGCGAAAGCCCCGCGGGCAAACGGGGCTTTCGCAAATCAATCTTGCCGCCGACGAGCGGACTTGGGGGTACCAGAGATGGTAGATGATTCAATTGCGAATGACAACGGCAACACACCTCTTTTCAATTATGCGATTGAGACACGCAGGGCCGCACATCAAGCTGCCCTGCCGAAAATGCCTCAGCGGTGTGAGAAAGCGCTTGAGCAGCTACGCCGTGTTGGTCGCCATGGTATGACCCGCCACCAACTTGCGGACTCAATCAATGTTCCGTTGCAATCCATCTGTTGCGTTGCCAAGCGGCTCCGCGATTTGGGATTAGCGGTTGAGATAGGCAAACGCAAGACAGCCGCGGGAGCGAGTGCAGCGGTGTTGGTTGCAAAAGAGTTTTGCTCAGTGAGCTCTGCGAATCGATCGGAGGCGGCAAGTGGATAGCTCACAAAAGAGAATCGATCGAGGAGAGCAATTGCGATTGCTTCGGGACTACCAACCAATCCCCTATGAATTTTGCAAAGGCAAGCACGTTTCAGCGTTGGCGATGAAAGCAGTGTTGAAAGCGATTGACTGTCGCGCAGGCGATGGTGGAACCTGCTTTGCTTCGCAAGTCACCATTGCAAAGGACGCAGGGTTGAAATGCACAAAAACGGTTGCTCGAGCTTGCCAAGGGCTGGTCATGTATGGGGCAATTGTGCCACTTGGAAGGCGATGCCGCGGCGACTCACGACCGGTTCATCACTTTCAGGTGAACTACTACGCGATAAAGGTTTTGGCGATAAATGCAGCGGATAGCAACCGGACACCAGTCCCCTTTGCTATTGCACGTAACGAGAATGCAACCGGACACCAGTTCACGAGCAATGGGACACCAGTTCCCAAGCAACCGGACACTGGATCCCGAGCAACCGGACACAGTTCCCCACTACCCGCCCATGAAGCGTTTAATACCCGTCCCTCACCCGCCACCGATCCAATAGAAGGGGTGTGGTTGGAGTTGCTTGATGAACTTAACTCAATGGGAATGCATGCAGCACCCACGGCCATCAGAGCGTCGCGTGATCGTAAGGCCTCGCCAGCATACGTTCGATTTTTGATTGAGGAAGCAACGCGAACCGGAGCCGGCATCCCAAAACTCTGCAAATGGATCCAGGGCACAACAGAACACGCGATGACGTTTGAGCGGTTTGAAGAACGAGAGCAAGCGAAAGCGCATGCGGAAGCAATAGCGATTATCGACCGCGTTCAAGCAACAGGCGTCGAACGTAAGGAAGAACAGCTTGTGATCGACAGTGCCACCTTTAAAGCATTGAGCAAGGAGGGGCTAGAGCGATTCGCATCAGATGCACAACGCAAAGCAATTGCGAGGTGGGAAGCGAGCCAGGCATCTGCGTTGAAACCGTTACCCGTTTCGTCCAAGTCAATCGAAACGCAGCAGACTTTGAACGTTCAGCCACAAGTGATTAGGGCGGAATTCAAAAGGGCCTAAGACGATCGCGTGAAACCACTCGAACGCAGGCTTCAACTCGAATCTCAATGAATGAAAACCAATCCCAATTCAACTGCATGACACTTGACGACAAGCCGCGCGGTTATTTCGCAAGAACGCTGCTGTGATTCGTCGGAACTGGCCAAGTTACCGGAGTCGCAATTGCTAAAGATGCATCGGCCAGGCTTTGACAGTGATCACGATTCGAGGAACCCTAGAAATGAAAATTCCGCCCCCACCGACCGAGCATGATCTGAATGAAATCGAGCGAGGACAATTGTGTCAAACAACGATCGAATCGTTGTACGAAGCGACGGGCGGTTTGCGATCATTCCCTGGGCTTTTGAAGAAGATCATTGCCAACAAGGCATGGGAGCGACGGATCAACAGGGGGCGCGTTATCGAATTGAAAAGCCTTCGTGAATTAATCACGGAACAGCCGCTCGATGGCTGGGGCGAAGATCCCAAGAAGGTCGAGGCGGTGATTAAGGATGACCCCGAGGCGTTGGCGATGTTTCGGGAGGCGATGAAGTGCCAGCATG
>CAXBHV010000035.1:0-14600 GCA_963974855.1 uncultured Rhodopirellula sp.
CGGCCCTGCGTGACCGAGTTGGGCTGGACCGCTTGGCAATGGACTACGCCCACCGTGGCCATCGCGAGGATGCCCGACAGCATCGTGATCCCGTTTCGATACAAGCGTTTCATCATTCTGGATCCGGTTGGAGGTTGGCGGGGGACCTTGGTCTTGATCGTTGCAGGACCGAGGCGAATCGCCCTGGTGAATCGGTGATATGTGCCACAAAGGGAGTTGGTTTCTCTGCGTCAACAAAGATATAGCGAGCGATGCTGGGACGTTGGATGTCAATCGCAGGCCATTGTTGGGCTCGGCTTAGTAGTGCGAGCTGTTGTAGGTCGACTTCACGGTTAGGAAACTGCTTGACGAGTGATGCAACACGGCCCCATGCTTTTGCAACGCGGTTTTGCTTGCCCGCACCTTTGCCTTGGCCCTCTTCTTTGCTCTGCGTCATCGTACTGGCGATGGGTGATTGTAACGACAGCACATAGGAACCCTGCTTTTCGTCTGCAGTGTGGTCTTTTTGTGACGCCGCCCAATCAATCAGTTCACTGGCGTCCGCATTGGCATCGACCAGTGGATGACCCCAGATCGGTTCTATTAATTTGCGATAGTGTTGCTGGAAATCTGTATTGGCGATCAACGGAATGATGGAATCGCACCATGGTTGCCGTGTGGAAACGTGCTGTTCTAACAGCCCAAGTCGCGTCTGATCTTCAGGTTCCGACAATCCAAATCGCAGCTGCGCTTCAGACAAATACGATTGTTCAAATAGATTGACCACACGCTGGGTGCGGTCGGCCGTCGTCTCGTCGGCCTGATTGTTCTCAGCGTCGGCCACCGTTTGGGTGATCAGTTGCTGCCAGCGACGTCCTACCCGATCAATACTTCGCTCGGCAATCTCTCGGGTGAATTGGTTCGGAGTTTTTCGATGGATGCCCACCAGTATTTGTGCTTCTTCGGCATCATCGATCAATCTGCCCAATTCATCGGTATCCGGAATGCCAACACAGATCGAAAGTAAACGGTATTCACGGTTGCAAATCGCGACAATTGCCCGTGCCGGAACGTTGCGAGGTTCGGCGGCAGTCAAAACCGAAGGGATACCTGCGGGCAGAAACTGAGTCGCCAAACGCTCTCGCAGACCAATTCGCTGTTGAGCAAGTTCCGCGAGCGGTTCCTCCATCAACTCGCCGCCCCATCCGCCTGACACCGTAGCGAACGGATCATCGTTGGTGACAAGCATCAACACGAGTGAGTTGTCACCAAGCGATTGGTAGAGGGACTGGAACGGTTTGTCCCACAGGATTGTCGGCGAGGGAGCATCTGCCGATGCGGTCACAGCGGTGAGGCTGAGTATCGTCATCAGCAGCATATTTCGCATAGATGCACCAAGAGTGTGGGGCGGTCGAAAAGGTTCGGCGAGTCCGCTCGATCTGTAAGTGTAGAGCCACGCGAGGACTTGCGTCAAGCAAAACGATTAAGCGGAGTGCGGAGTTTTCGTATTTCTGAGTTAGACTCGGGCGTCAACGGGTAGTTTAGGTAGCGGAGCGGAGCTAGCGGTTTGTTGATTTTTTCGTAATGCAAATTGCAGTAGTGAGCCGTGGGCCGTAAGGCACCGGGTAGTCGCGGGACCCGGCCGCTCACGCGTCACGGCTCACGGGGTGTGGTTTGTGAGCCGTGGGCCGTAAGGCACCGGGTGCTGCACGAACGCTGCATTGTGAACCGCTGATACCCGGCCGCTCACGCGTCACGGCTCACACAATCGCACGTCCCCAAGCCGTCCGGTTGCAGTGAGTGAAGTGTTTAATTCCATCCAAATGGCTCTCGCCGCACCTGTATTAAGGTGATTTGCGGGTTTGCAGAGCAGCTTCGATCTTTTGTAACAAGCTGTCGATCTGTTCATGAGTGTGTTCGGTTGCCGATACAATCAATAGATTATTAATGGCCACAATCGTGCTTGGGCCGCCGATGACTTCCCATGTATCTGGATTTACTGTCGAAATAATGACGTGGATGACTTTTTTCGGTTTGTCTTTTAATGAATCCGCTAATGCATAGACTCTCGTGACCAAATTTCCTTCCACAGCCTCGTGCGTCATGATGTGAATGACTTCATCTTGAATCGCGTAAGCAAGGCCAAGCGGGCGCAACGTGTTTCGCAGTACACTTCGCAAGCTGACGTTGTTGAGTGACAGGCTGACGGGGACCTCGCCTGATAATCCAATCTCTTCGATAGATCTTGCGTCAAGCACAATCGGTGTGTCGGTTTGCTCGGAGAGTAGTTTGAGGAACTGCTTCAGGGGCAATTCGCTGGCTTCGATCGAAGTCTTTTGCGATAGCTTGCTGCGGAGTTGCTTTTCAATCGCTGCGGGATCGGTAACAGTCGGATCTTGCACCGCTGGCTTTTCGCCTGCGTCGGTTTTTTCTTCGTTGGCGGCTGGGGCCTGCTGTGCCAGTGATGTACGCATCGGCATCAAACTCAGGAGAATCGCCATGGTAATCATGAAAGGAACCCAGCAGCGTAACCGTCTAGTTTCGCGAGTGGATGAGGGGAGCGATGACAACGAGCTTGTCCTTAGCGGGCACACTTGCATGCGAATTTTTTCCGTTCGAGTGAATGGCGTCTCGGGCTGGCGACGGTTGCGTCGTCGCCAAATCATGCTCGGCGAGCTCGCAGTTAGCCCAGCGAGAGCACTTAGACCAGCGTGATAAGTTTGTGTGGTCGGGGGCACGGATGAAGCTGGCTGCCCCGGGGATCGTTTTAGTAGCAGTCATGATCAGGCATGCGATGCCGCAGGTCAAGCAAAATCGGTCGCATCGCCTCGTTACGAACGTGAGATTGATGACAGTTGTCGCTACGCTCGCCAAAGCTTGAAATCCCGCGATTGGGCGACGGCAGCTTCGCTAAAATCCAAAGGTTATGTTTCCCCCTCGTTCCGAATACGGTTCGGTCAGGGATTTTTCGCTGTATTCTGTCCGGCTGATCTCGGAAGATCTTTTTCGCGATGCTGTAGTCACAGGCGATTCCGACATCCCGTTTCGCCTTCCCCGAAGACGACTGCGATCAGGGCAAAACGGTCTCGGAATCCAGCTGACATGTAGGCAGGGCAAAATCGAAAAAATCTATGAAAAATTGGTGCTTAGTGGGGTTGCAGAAAACCGATAAAAACACGACAACCTTCGAACCTTCAAGCAGCGGGCGTTGTCCGTTAACTTGTTAAGGTAACCGGCTGGAGAAAGAGTGGTTTTAGCCATTTTTTCTGCACCGGGGCGTAGCTCAGCCTGGCAGAGCGCCTGGTTTGGGACCAGGAGGTCGCATGTTCGAATCATGTCGCCCCGATCAAAAGACCCGTGTTTCACCGAGTGAAACGCGGGTTTTTTTACGCACCGACGGAACGAAAACGCTGGTGACAGCGAAACGGCGGTAAAATCGCGGTTAATGCTGCGCTGATTCGCCTGATGGAGTCGCCATTTTTCCTCAATCGACTGCGACACCGACCCACAGTGGCCGTTTTGGCACGAAGCATGCTCGTAGGGGGCGTCATGATCCGTTTCAATTTGAGAGGAATCCATCAGCCCGTCTTTCGACTGGTCCGTTTTTTCTGGGGGCGAGAACCGCTTGTCTTGTTCGCTTTCTTGGTCGCAGCACTGGGCACCTGGGGCTTTATCGAGTTAGCAGACGAGGTTTTCGAAGGGGGGACAAACTCGTTCGATCGCTGGGCGGTCCGCAGCCTACGCTCTGCTGATGATTTGTCGCGTCCAATTGGCCCCGCTTGGATGGCCGAGGTGGGACGGGATTTGACCGCACTAGGAGGAATTTCAGTCTTATTTCTCGCGATTGTATCGACGGCTGGGTTCCTGGCTGTCAATCGCGTGTATCGCACGATGATGTTTCTGCTGGTTTCGACGCTGGGTGGAATGGCCATCAGCCTGCTGATGAAAAATCTCTTTGCACGCCCACGCCCCGATGTGGTCCCGCATCTGTCACTCGTCTACACCAGCAGTTTTCCTAGCGGTCATTCGATGATGGCGGCGGTCGTTTATCTGACACTCGCTGTGCTTGTTGTTCCGGTGCTGCGAAATTTTTGGGTCCGGTTCTACGTGATCGCCGTTGCCGTCGTCGTCACCGTGCTGGTTGGCTTCAGCCGGGTCTATATGGGGGTGCATTACCCAACAGACGTGCTGGCTGGTTGGGTCGCAGGTTTGGTTTGGGCGCTATTGTGCTGGCTGATTTCAAGGTCCCTGGCATTGCGAAAGTTGCATCTGGAGCAACGTCTTGATTCACCCCCTGCAGATTCCGAGCCAGCGAGGGAGGAGTCATCCGGTGTAGCCCGATAATTCGCCGGCGCGTTTCTGCACTGCGATTTAGTCATGATTTCTCTGGTGGAGTGACCGGCTGCAACCGTGGGCACCCGTGCGGTGGCGTGCGAATACCACTGACACGGTGCAGTCGACACGAACGTGATTCCGTTCGTGGTTGGCCCGCCAGTTGCTTAAGTAAACCATGCCAAAGTAAACGTCTGTACGGGCGATTCAATTCTGTGGTTAATTTTTTATGAGCAACGTCCCCAACCCTCGTTCTCCTCAATGCGTGATCGCAGATGATTTGCGTGCGTCTCGTGAGCTGCTGCGCGGTTGGGTTTCAGAATGTGGCTACGAGTGCACGACAACAGCCAACGGCGAAGATGCCTGGTCAGCAATAAAGCAAGTCCTCCCTCAGCTCATTGTCACGGACATCGAGATGCCCGTGGCGAGTGGTCTTGATCTGCTTTGCTCGCTTAGGCAACACCCATCTGCGGAACTTAAAGCGATCCCGGTGATCGTGATTAGCAGTTTGCAAGACGATGACATTCGCTCGTTTGTTCAAAATGCCGGAGGGACGGTGTTTCTAATGAAGCCCTTGGATAAACGACGTACTCAGCGAGTTGTTCGGCGTATGGATCAGGTGGCAAGCGTCGCGAACGCCAATTTTCATCACAGCGTTCACGAACACCCGCGGCCGAATAGGCGGATCTCGCCAACGCTGCGTCGTCTCTACCGCGAAGTCCAAGAGAACGGTCCGAAATTCCGCTAAGTGCATCTGGGTATGTGGAATGCCCGTTACGGGAAATGCGCCGGTATGGGAAATGCGTATAAGTCTGGTCCATCGAAACACTCAAGCCCCAGAGCCTGCTTTTTTCGAGCTTTTTGCTCGTGGGTAGTGTCCGCAACACCTCCGGGTGGCACGCTTGGCCTCGAGTTTCGATCTCTCAAAGATGCAGTTACTCTCCTCAATAAGGGCGTGGCGGTTGTCCAACCATCGTGATCGCGAATCGACCACAGGGCGAGTCTTCTTCAGTCTCGGCACTGTACTGATGGTGCTGGCCATTTTTTATTTTGGAAAGCCGGTTCTAGTCCCGATCGCACTGAGTGTGTTGTTGGCATTTATCTTGACGCCCTTGGTCACCGTCTTAGAAAAATGGAAAATGGGGCGTTTGCCTGCAGTGTTGTTTGCGAGCGGGTTGGCCTTCGCGATCATCGGATTGGCAGCCTGGCCGCTCGTGTCCCAAGTTCAAACGTTGGCAGCCGATTTGCCCAACCACCAGCAAGAGATCAAGACAAAAATTGAATCGTTCCAACTTCGTGAAGATTCGACGTTAAACCGACTCACGAATATGTTCAACGAGTTGTTTCCCCAACAGGGAATGGCTCCGGAATCGGAAGCGACGGACACGGAAATCCTGGTGGTTGAAGAGATCACGCCGCCGCCACCGCCGCCACAAATCGTCGTGGCTAGCGAACCGGTCAGCCCGATAAAAGCCGCCACCGAGCTGTTGTTGCCTATCGTCGAGCCGATTGCTACAGCGGCCTTGGTGATCGTGTTGGTAATGTTCTTGTTGTTGCGACGCGAGGACGTTCGCTACCGCTTGATCTCGCTGATGGGTGATGCAGCATTAACAGGAACGACGCGGTTGATGCGTGACACCGCAGATCGGGTCAGTAAATATTTGCTGAACTTGCTACTTGTCAACGCAGCGTTTGGGCTTTGGTTCGGTGTAGGGTTGTACTTGATGGGTGTCCCCTATGCACCGCTGTGGGGCTTTCTGACGCTCTGCTTTCGTTTTATTCCTTTTCTAGGCAGCCCCGCATCGGTGTTGTTCCCCTTGTTGGTCAGCATCGCGACCTCAACCGGATGGGCACAACCGATTTGGATCATGGTGTTTTTCACGGTCAGCGAGTTGGTTACCGGTAACATCATCGAGCCTGTGCTGTTCGGAAAAACGACGGGCTTGACGCCCATTGCATTGTTGGTGGCTGCGTTATTTTGGGCATGGGTATGGGGACCGGTGGGGTTGCTGCTTTCGACGCCGCTGACGGTTTGCTTGGTGGTGCTTGGACAGCACTTGCCACATTTACGCTCGCTGAAAGTACTATTGGCCGAACAGCCTGTGCTGGATGCTCGGCTGCAATTTTTTCAGCGTCTTTTGGCTAAAGATTTTTTCGAAGGTCATCGAGTTTACAAACAGTATGCCGACGAGTTCGGACGCGAACGGGCGTTTGACGAAGTCCTGATCCCCGCTCTCAGTTGGACTCGAATCGAACGTGGCAACGAGTCGATCAGTGCCTCCGAAGAACAGTTTATCTGGAAAGCAACACGGGATTCCTTTTCGCTTGACGTTGAAACCGAATTGAAGTCGGCTGCTGGTTACGAGCCGTCTCCAGCGATCGGCGGTAAAAGCCTCGTCCAAACGGAATCCGCATCCGATTGTAGAGCCACGGCAGATCCAACCCCCGTGCTCAACGTTCCGCGAATACGTCTTTTTGCGCATCCGACGCATCATGAATCCGAAGAGATCGCGTTGGCAATGTTGGCTCAGTTGGTCGACGAGGATTGCGATGTGGAACTCAGTACGACCAAAGAGCTGCCTTCGAAAGTCGTCTCGAGGATCGCGACAACGCCGCCGGACATCGTGGTGCTCGCCGTGCTGCCGCCGGGCGGTTTGCCGCAGTTGAAATTCATGTGTAGCGAAATTCGTACGGTTAATCCATGTGTTCCAATCGTGGTGACTTACCTCGGTAAGATCAAAGATTATGACGAATTGCTGGTCCGCGTTCGTGAGGCTGGTGCAAGTTATCTAACAACTTCGTTGGCACAAACCAAACATCAGATCGACGTGTTGATCAAAGAAGCGAGTCAGGAAATCGCGAGTGAATCAACATTCGAGCCAGCGTCGAAACCATTCAACAAAGAGGCCAGTCATGTCTCGTGAAGATATCCTCAGTGTTGTGTCAAGGTGGGAGCGTTGGTTAGCGCCTGCGGCGTTGGTCGCAGCGTTAGCGTTTCTCGTTGGTACATCATGGTTTACCTATCGAAATGTTCAGCGTGCGTCGGAGTCGGCGGATTGGGTATCGCAGTCGCGGCAAGTGCTAGCAGTGACCCAGGGAATCCGTGCAGAGTTAAGTCAGGCCGAATCGGCTGGCCGCGGTTTCTTGCTTTCCGATGACGAAATTTATCGATCGCAATTTGACCACGCGGTTGCCGCAGCGGTCGATTTGCAGAAAAAACTGAAACAATTAACGCTCGACAACCCCGATCAACAGCAGCGGGTGAAAGAGCTTTCCGATTCGATCGAGCCCAAGATCGAGTTGATGCAACAATTTGTCTTGTCCTATCGGAATCCGGACCCTGACAGTATTACGGCGGCGGCAGTGCTCCGCGTTGGCACGCAGCAAATGACGGAAATACGTGAATTGGTCCATGGCATCGAACAGGCCGAAGATGATTTGCTGACGCAGCGTAGCGAAGCGTTACAGGATCGATTGTCGTTGACACGGATCTCGTTGTTGCTTTCGACACTGCTTGCTTCAGGACTGGTCTTGGCAACGTATTACGTGCTTCGGCGACATTGGAATCTGCGAACCTCGTCGGCCGACATGACGCGACGTCATGTGGCTGAGAAAGATGAATTGGCAAGGTACAACCAACGCTTGTTGGAATCGACCGGCGAAGGTATTTACGGCATCGATACAGAGGGGATTTGCACTTTCATGAATCGAGCTGGGGCCTTGATCTTGGGTGGGAATCCTGCGGACTTCTTGGGCAAAGACATGCACCAACTGGTGCACCACACCACTGCGGACGGCGATCCATTTCCTCTAACCGATTGTCCTATTTACAAATCTTCACGCACGGGGGATGGTTGCCGAGTCGACGATGAATTGTTTTGGCGACTCGATGGCAAATCGGTCCCCGTGGAATATTCTTCGTTTCCGCTGAAAAACCAAAATGTCGTCGAAGGCGCTGTGATCACCTTCAACGACATTACGTCACGGTTGCGGTCACGCCAAGAGTTGCAGCTCGCCAAAGAGTCAGCCGAAGCGGCGAACGAATCGAAGAGCCAGTTTTTAGCCAACATGAGCCACGAGCTGCGGACTCCGCTGAATGCCGTGATCATGTACAGCGAATTGTTGGCCGAAGAGGCCGAGGATAAACAGGTTCCCGATTTTATCCCCGACCTAAAACGCATTCGCTCCGCAGGAAAACATCTGCTCGAACTGGTCAACGGTGTGCTGGATTTATCCAAAGTCGAAGCGGGCAAGATGGAGCTTTTCCCCGAACAGTTCGAAATCCAAGCGGCGATCGAAGACGTCGTCTCGACGGTGGAGGCTTTAGTTGAAAAGAATCACAATACCTTGCAAGTCGACGTCGATGATGACGTTTCGACGATGGTCGGCGATGTGATGAAATTAAGGCAAGTCCTCTATAACTTGATTTCCAACGCGAGCAAATTCACTGAGAATGGCCTTGTTCGCTTGCATGTCTCTCGTGACGACGCGAACCAAATGGTGGTGTTCGAGGTTGCGGACACTGGGATTGGAATGACGCAAGAACAGGTCTCGCAACTGTTTCAGCCGTTTGTGCAAGTCGATGCGTCTACCACACGCAAATATGGCGGGACGGGACTAGGATTAGCGATCATCAAACGCTTCACTGAGTTGATGCAAGGTAGTGTCGATGTGACGAGTGTGGAAGGCAAGGGAACAACGTTCACGGTTTCGCTTCCGGAAAATCTTGACAAAATCGAAATTGCAAAATCGGACGAAAAAGAGGACCAGGCTGCGAAGGACGAAACGCCAATGATCACACGACGCAGTGCCACGTTGGGCGAGAGTGCGAGTGTGGTTTTGGTGATTGATGATGATCCTGCTATTCGTGACATACTGACACGCGTGCTGGTGGCCGAAGGTATTCGCCCGGTGACCGCAGCCGATGGCGCCGAAGGTTTGACGCTCGCCAAGCAGTGCCAACCTGACTTGATCATTCTGGACGTGATGATGCCTAGGGTGGACGGATGGTCGGTGCTGGCGTCTCTAAAAGCGGACAACGAACTTGCGGACATCCCGGTGATCATGCAATCGGTCAAAGACGACCACGATTTAGGATTCATGCTCGGAGCGTCGGAATATTTGGTGAAGCCTGTGGATAGGCAAAAACTTGTTTCGATGTTACGGCGTTACATGCAAGATGACGAGGCCTATGTGTTGCTTGTCGAGGACGATGAAACAACGCGGCGTGCCATTGCCCGCACACTCGAAGGACAAGGATGGCGAGTGATGCAGGCGGGTAACGGACGCGAAGCACTCGATTGTGTTCGGGGCGAAGTTCCCACCGTCGTTTTGCTCGATTTGATGATGCCGGAGATGGATGGATTCGAGTTTTTGGAAATCGTGCGAGCGGATCCGCAATGGATCGCGATCCCTGTCGTTGTCCTGACCGCGATGGAACTGACCCAAGAAGATCATGCGCGATTAAATGGCAGTGTTGAGCGGATATTGGCGAAAGGGTCACTCAGTCGAGGCAAATTGCTTGACGAGGTGCGTCGCTTGGTCGCCAATTTGACGCGTCGTGCCGTAAAACAGCCCGCTGCGGACGACTCGTCAGTAAAAATCGAAAAACATCAATCGACGGCGCAGTAGTTGCCCTATTGAGCTGTAACCTAAGAATCTTTCTCAGTCACCATGCCGTGCCGGCAAGTGTGTTGACCCTGTGGATCGTCGCAGCGCGACGTTCCACGCCAATTTGCTTGTCGGATACGGTTTCGTTCAAAGGAATAGACCCATGCCTCGTATATTGATTGTTGACGACAATGATGACAATCGGGATGTTTTGAAGCGCAGGCTGGAACGTCGCGGATTTGACGTTGTTACGGCCGCTGGCGGTAAAGAGGGGATCGACCAAGCGGAAGCCGATAGCCCGGACGTCATTTTGATGGACATGAACATGCCCGAGCTTGACGGTTGGGAGGCAACCAAATTGATTCGCGATAAAGGAATCTCCGTTCCTGTGATCGCCTTGCCCGCTCACGCGATGACGGGCGACCGCGAGCGGGCCATCGAAGCGGGCTGTACTGATTACCACACCAAGCCGGTCGAGATGGAAAAGCTTTTGCAGTTGATCGAAAACTTGCTGAGCGTTTCCTGATTTGCAGTATCTGCCGCCACCGAGTGTGATCCCAATTCTTAAGTTGCGAGTTTGATAAAATGATTCGAGTTGACGTTGGTAGCGATCTCGTTTACGAAGTGCGTACTCCGAGTACATTTCTGTTGCAGATCGCTGCTGCGACCACGGCACATCAAAGCGTGGCGTCTGAAGAATTGACCTTCGATCCGCCGCTTAACGTCGAGCAGTACAAAATCGGGAACGATGGCAATCGATTGCATCGAATTGTTGTCGAACCCTGCACGTTGACGGTGAATTACCGAGCAACGATTGAGTTGTCTCCCGAGGTGGATCGTTCGACAGAAGTGAACGAGTCGAATGTGTCCGACATGCCGCCTGATGTATTGACGTACTTGAATCCAAGTCGTTATTGCGAGAGCGATCTGCTATTGCGATTTGCATTCGAAGAGTTTGGCTCGCTTGATCGCGGGTTTAGTCGAGTTCAAGCGGTTTGTGATTGGGTCAACCATCATCTCGACTACACACCGGGCAGCACTAATGCGACCACGACGGCAGCGGATGTGTTGGTCCAGCGAACAGGGGTGTGTCGCGACTACGCTCACTTGACAATTGCGCTCTGTCGCGGAATTGGCATTCCCGCACGCTACGTGGCTGGATACGCCGTTGATTTGCAACCGCCTGATTTTCACGGGTTTGTCGAAGCGTATTTGGGTGGGCAGTGGTATTTGTATGATCCCACGAAACTGGCTCCTGTCAGCGGCTTGGTTCGCATCGGAGTAGGGCGAGATGCTGCGGACGTTTCTATTGCGACGATCACGGGTAACACAAATTTGACATCACAAAACGTGTGGGCCAATGCCGCTAGCGATGTAAAAAAATCACCCAGCTCGGAGCAGCCCCCCGCGGTCTCGACTGCCTGAGTGGAAATGAATTCTGTGCGACGTTCAACGGCGAGGTGAATGATTTCTTTGATCGTCCAGCCGTCGGCTCACTGAATGATCGACGTTTCACTGCTAAATACTGAACGACCTGCTTTGCTACCAGGAAATACCACCGTTCTAGTGATCACCCGAAACCGCGAGACAAGTTTGTTGCTACTGTCCCGATGGCTGTAATTGTGCGGTAGAGATCCACTTTGATGGTTTTTCACACAATCGGCATCGTTTGACTGATCCATTGCCACGTTATTGCTGACGAAGTCGCAGGAATCTTTGCCAAGTTTGCCTGCTTTGCGAATCTGCCATCTAACAGCATTCGCATCGTTGATGTAGCTACGTCGCGTTCGCGGTGGACCACATTCTGGTGAACGTAGCTACTTCATTTGACCGACGTCATTTCTCAAAATGTTCACGATAGTCGATTCACAAGCCGTTCGGTCTAAATCAGGATCGCCTCGCGCAGTTCATCCAGCAAACTCAGTGATAGAACGCTGGTGTTTTGTGTTTGCTCGGTCATCGGTACGCCAATTGCATCGTAGTGTGGCGGTAATGTCGAAAGCAGCGCGGCTGAATGCCAGCAATCTGCGACATGATTTCTGGGACAGCGCGCCCAAAACACACACTTTCAAAAAATAGGTGACCCATGGTTACGAAACAGGAAATGAGCGGCAAGTGGAATTCGATCACTGGAGCCGTAAAGGAAAAATACGGACAGATTACCGATGACGAGCTCACTCAAGTCGAAGGCGACACGGATCAGTTGATTGGGCTGATCCAACAGAAGACGGGACAAGGACGTGAACAGGTCGAAGCATTTTTGAGCCAGGCTTGTGAACAGTGCGATTCGCACATGGGCCACTTTTCAGAAATGGCGTCAAACTATGCCGAAACGGCTAGCGAATCAGTGCGTGAGGGTTACGAAGAAGTCGCACGGCGAGCACGTGAAGGTTACGAGCAATCGACCGAAGTGCTTGCACAACGTCCGCTCGAATCGGTCGTCGCGGCTCTTGGCGTCGGCTTGATCACCGGGATCGCCATCGGATTGTCGATCGCAGGTCGTCGTCATCACGAACCGACTTGGCGTGATCGTTGGTCACGCTGATTTTTAGTTCCCTCGGTTTCTTCGTCAGCGTTTAACGCTTGCTGAATTTTACCGCGTCTCAATTTAATCAAAACCACCTTTTAGCAGGAAATTACACATGAACGGTTCCGGTACGCAGACCAAAAAAACAAACCAACGGTCTAACCAATCTTCCTCCCAAGCGAGTCAAGTTGCTGCAGACAAGATGCAAGAGTACGGCACGCATTACGTCACCGAGCCAGCGAAGGACATCTTTGGACGGCTGAGTGAGTATGCTCATGAAAAGCCAGATGTCGCAGCAATGTGGTGCTTTGGTCTAGGCCTGATCGTAGGCTGGAAATTGCGGGGCTAATCATCATCTGTGCACATCGCGTTGCCAGTCGTCATGAGCGACTGGCGACGCCCCTCGCCATATACCTGCGCAATACAAACGCAGCTCGCTTGTGCATTGTCACAGGTTGACTCCCTAGCTGCACCTCTCCAGGCGATTCGCTCTATCGCCTTTGATATCTCGATCTGCCTTTGATATCTCGGCGTGAAGCAGGTCAATATGCGTGATTCCACATAATGATTTGAGCCGAAGGCGCTAGCCGCGGGCAAGTTTCGTACAATATTGACGGGCCCGCGGCTAGCGCCGTCGGCTCACAAAAGGATCGACGTTTCACTGCTATGTACCGAACGTGCTGGTTAGTATACGAGATCTTCACCTCCCGGTTCAGTATCGGTGTGTGTCGTAGGTTGCCGTGATGTCAAGACTTACGGTGGTGGCACATGGTTTGCTTTCCGATTTGAGATTAAGCAGGTTGGCAAATGTCATCTGATTTTACCGGCCTACTTTGTTGCGTCGAATCCAACCCATGGCAAATACATAAGCAAGAATCGCAGGAATAACAAAGATGACTTTATCCATCGGACAGCCTCAGACGACGTCGTTTGCAAAACGCGCGTTTCATGTGTTTAGAGCTTGGATGAAACAGCCAACGCAAGTGGCAACGATCTGTCCAAGTTCGCCATTTCTGACCGAGAACATTGCGGACCGAGATTGTATCCGCAATGCTTCTTCGGTCGTCGAGTTAGGACCGGGCGCCGGAGGCACGACGCTGGCATTGTTGTCACAAATGCGACCTGACGCGCGCTTGTTGGCGATTGAAAAGACCGATGTGTTTCGCGAAGCGCTCGACGAGATCGCAGATCCTCGTTTGATATCCCAGATCGGGGATGCCTGTGATTTGACGCTGCTGCTTGAACAGCATCACTTTGGACGCCCCGACGTCATTGTTTCTGGCATCCCGTTCAGCGCCATTCCAGCGGTGGTTGCCAAGAACCTCGTTCAATCCATTCACCAAGCATTAAAGCCAGGAGGGGCTTTCATCGCCTATCAAGTCCGGTCGGATGTCGAGCGATTCGCGCGTCCGTTGTTTGGTCCCGCCGCAACCGAGCGGATCCCAATCAATATCCCGCCGTTGACCGTATTCACATGGCAAAAGATCGAAGTACCCTCAGAGGTCCGGGACATTGCCTGATTTGCTATCGGTCAAGATGCGGGCTGAGTGAGCAGAGCGAGGCCGGTTTTACTGGAAATCGAAGGAAATTAACAATTTGTAACGTATCGCTCCGAATTGGCACGGAGCTTGCAAATGTTTGACGGTAAACCGGACTGTTGCTTGTCGAATCACCGTTTGTTTGTGCTGCCGGTCACCAACGAACTGTTGGATAAAAGAACTATGATCAAGAAATTTGCGAGTTTAAGTGCGGCGTTGTTAATGGCATTTGTCACCGTTGGTTGCGACGTGGACAAGACCGAAGAGGGTAGGATGCCAAACGTCGATGTGGATGTCCAAGGCGATCCAGGCAAGTTGCCTGCTTATGACGTCGATGGCCCCGATGTTGACGTTTCAATGGAGAAGAAAAAGGTCGATGTTCCTGATGTTGACGTCAACATGAAGGAAAAGGAAATATCAGTTCCCGATGTCGACGTCAGCGTTCCTGATGACGACGAATAGTCGAAGTGGGATTCGATGTCGTTGATGGCACCCGCATCCTCTTGGGCGTCATCGCGACGAGGATGCGGCGGAATGATTCCCAATGCCTTGAACGGTGGTTAGGGATTTGAAGTCGCGATAATTGAAAAACGCTGACGCGTGAATCGATCGAA
>CAXBHV010000036.1:0-14483 GCA_963974855.1 uncultured Rhodopirellula sp.
AAACTCCGCATTTGCGATCTCGGGGACAACCGCCGCACACCGCTGTAGGATTGTTGCTGTATCAGCGGGTCTTTCGCAGCGATCCCAATCACCGTCCTGGGCAGTGCCGCCGAGAATGACGTCATCGGTGCGAGGAAGCACGAGTGTGAACTGATCGTCCTTTTGATAGATCCGGGTCGAGCGGTGAAGGCCAGCCGGGCGAGCGACTCGCACGACTTGACCACGAATGGGAAACACTTCCTCGTCGCCGGCAAAGTCCCTTGCTCCCACGCCCGTGCAATTGACAACAAGATCAAATTCGGGAAACAGTTGATGGACCGAAGCAACCTGTTGCGTCACGAACACGGCATTTCGGTCTTCGACGCGTCGCTTTAGATTCGCCATAAACACGAGGACATCGATCACCGGCACGATCACCAGAAAAGCATCCTCGCAGGCAATTCCGTAGCTCGCACCATCGACTCGTTCCCAATTGTCAACGATTTGTAACACATAGGAGCTGTCGTCCGGATCGAGGCAGAAGCGAAGATGCTGCTCAAAATGAATGCCCGACTTAGGATTGGATCGTTCTTTCGCATATTCGTCGTAGGTGGTCTTGGCCCATGCAGCGACCCTGTTCATAGGATAGGTGCGGTGTGGCCACCAATACGCCCCGGCTGACATCGAAGTCGTAAGCTCGAACGGCTCCCGGGTGAATAGCGTCACATGGTAGCCAGCTTCGAGTAGCTTCAAGGCTGAGGTCATTCCCATCAGTCCTTGACCCACAACAGCGATTTTGTGTTGCATTTGTTTTCCGTATTCGATTTGCATACGAAAGAAGAAGTTTATCCAAGCTGACGTCTACAGGACGAGAGCTTATAGATTTTCGCCCCCTTCTTCACCCTCGCCAGATCTAGTGATTCGTAAGCAAGGTAATTCACAAACAATCGATACGCATGTTTAGCACTGCAGAGGGGGTTGTGTAACGTGTTTTGCCTTCCGTTGGACATCAGTTAATGCTAGTGCGAAATCAAAGAGTCGTGGCGGTTCAGCAAAAATTTAAAAAAAACGATTTAGTGTGTCTGAATCGGCAAAGAGCTGCTCTTACTATATGGACCGCCGAACAAGGACATCACATTTTTTGATTTAAAAATATGGACGTCCCCTAAATTCATTTACTTATCGAATCCCAACAACGACACTTATTTATCGGGATTTGCTAATCGCGGTCATACGTTTGCTCGTTTCTTTTCTTGTCAAATTGAGGTGTTATCATTAACAGTCACAAGCGTCCTCGTCCTGCGTTCACTCTCGTCGAATTGCTGGTGGTGATCGCCATCATCGGCGTTCTCGTTGGTTTATTGTTGCCGGCGGTGCAAGCCGCGCGGGAAGCAGCACGGCGGATGTCGTGCAGTAACAATTTCAAGCAAATCGGGCTCGGTTTGCACAATTACCACGCTGCCTATAACAAACTGCCCAGTGGAGGAAGTGGGACTCGGCATCACGATGGGCGACTGGGGAGTTTGGTCGCATTGCTGCCTTTTATTGAGCAGCAATCACTGTGGGAGATGATGTCCAATCCACTGTGGGCACAAGCCGGTGAATCACCCGATGCGAGTGCCGCGATTACGCTCGGTTCGGGAACGGGTTGGCCCGCGTTTGGTCCCGCTCTGCATCTTGATATTAATGATTATCGTCCCTGGCGAACGCAGGTGGTTTCGTACCGCTGTCCATCGGATCCCGGACAATCCGTCGGCGGAGCGGCACTGACCAATTACGCCTATTCGCTCGGTGATTCGGTCAAACGAATCTTTTACAACGAGAATACGAATTGGGATACCAGTCCCCCGAGCAATCCCAACATCTACATCGATCGCGGGGCGCTGCGAGGTGTCTTTGCCCGTGAACGCTATCGAGGTTTCCGCGACATTCTCGATGGCACCAGCAACACCGTGGCGATGGCCGAAATCGCTACCTATCTTGGCGACACCGGTGTGATCGGCGGCGTGTTGGATGGCAGTCACTTCTCTGGATCGGGCGGAGCTCAAACCGTTTCGCGTGGACCGGCGATCCTCGACACTAAACGCGACCCTCAGCGGCCGCTATTCTACGGCGTTCCCGAATCGCAATTGTTCACCACGTTTGGACAATCACGTGGCGGTCGTTGGTACGACGCTCTGCCCGCGATGACCGCGATCACCACGGTGTTGCCACCGAACTCACCGAGCGTGATGGGTTTCAATAGCTACGGAACCTATTGGGAACATGGTGTCTATAGCGCATCGAGTCGCCACCAAGGTGGTTGTCACGTATTGTTCGCTGACGGGGCGATCAAGTTCATTACCGACAGCATTGATTCAGGTGATACAGCGTCGGGATGGAGTATTTCCAAGGACAACAACAACGTAGGACAAAAGAGTCCTTACGGTTTGTGGGGAGCAGTCGGCTCGTCGTCCGCCAAGGAAACAGTCCAAGTCGATTTCTAAGCACGCCGACAGGAGTCGTTCAAAATCGACGGACCCGCGGCTAGCTCGACGGTCTCACCTTGTGAGCCGAACGCGCTAGCGTCGGGCTGATGCTCGGTAAAACGTTAACCAAATGAGGCCCGCGGCTAACGCCCACGGCTCACAGGATGACCGATCGGTTTACTGACATATGCCACACAATGTCGGTTCCTTTTTCTTTCCTATTTTTTTTTGGAACTTCCAATCATGTTTCGTAAGTTGTTTATGTTGATGCTTTTGGTTACTCCCTGCGTGATCAGCGGGTGTGATAGCGGTCCGACGTCGGAAGTCAAACCGCTTGAAGACCAATCGGTTTACGAGGCCGAAGAGGCTCGCTTTGAGTCGGACAATGCGGGTGGCGGAGGCGTCTAAGCCGACTGCACCGTTGTTTGCAAAGCAGGTTTGCTTGAGTCATATTATTAGCGTCGACGAGTTTAAAAGCTGGTCGACGTTTTGTGTTTTCTATCGCTGCTGGCAGCGTTCTTTGCCGCACGCTTCGCGACCGCTCGGCGAATCCGCTTCGAGCCGCGTCATTGCGGTGTTTCGTCCTTGCTATCCTCGAGACTCAATCGCAACGTCGGCGGAGATGCGTCAGGATGTCGACGACTGGCGAATCCGTGCACGTAACAATCTCGGATTCCGGCGGTTTACGAGACAAGGATCAGCGTGGCACCGCCGTTGGTATCTTGATTCAAAAACTCGCCAAGTTCGGACGTATCAATGCTGAACATTCGTGTGGGATCGGACTGCGGCACGACAAATTTCCCCAGCAGTTTTGTTTTGGTCGGGTCGAGTGTCACATCGTCGGCAAGCATACCTGGCGAAGTCTTCCACGTTAACGTCGTTTCGTCCCAGTCTTCGAGCGACTCGTCGGTCAGTCCATAAACGGCAAACGTGGCGTCGGGCATCAGAGAAAGAAAGCCGATGTCGGTCGCAACGCCTTGCAGTTGCAGTTTGGCCGAGCGGACGGTTCGCTCGGAAACAAACGAAAGGTCGAAATGCATGTAGCCGCGTCGACGGAAAGGAATGCCCCACGAGAAATTTGGGGGTTCTTTTACCAGCAGAGCGGTTCGAGACAGTTTGTCGTCGGACTGTTTGCCTGCCATCACATAACCGTCGCGTCCCTTTCCGATGGCGGTTGAGATTTGCACGGTTGTTTGTTCGGCATCGGTTGAGGAAAGTAACGGGGCGTTCACACCATCATCCACCATTTCGCTCTCAAATGTTTCAATTCCGACGCGGGTGAATCGTTTCGCATCACGAGTCGTCACGGATATGGTGGTGCCCGACGAGAGATGTTTTGCGTCAACACGTCCTTTGACCACGGTCAAATCGGAATTGCCATCAGCGGTGACGTTCACTCCAAACACTGTGCCGCGATCGATCAACAGCGAGGTCGGCGTTTGCACCTCGAAACCCTCTCCGCCAGGGTGGACTTCGGCAAAGATGCGGCCAGAGTGCACAAAGCATCGATCGGTGTTGATCAATTCCAGATCGGCGGGACCTTCCATCGTCACGTCGACCAACCCGACTCGCAGTTCTGCGATTCCGCGCGCCAACACCAGCCGACCGGGATGTAGCGATGCGCCCGGCACGGTGGGGATTGTGGATCCCTTCCATTGGCAATTTTCCGTTTTTACGATTAGTCCAATACCCTCCTCGCCACCGCGATCAAGGTACAGCCATGCGGTTGTCATAAAAAACAGAATTCCGGCGGCGAGTCCGACGTAGGCCCATTTCGGCACGCTCGGCCATTGCGGCGGCGTGGTTGCAGCCAGAGACGGCATGGATAAATCACTCAACTCGTCTTTGGGATACGCGATCGCGGATCGAGTTTGCAAGGATTCAACAAAGTCACGCTTTAGCGACGGATCATTGATGAGCCATTCTTCCAACTCGGCAAGTTGAGCCTCCTCGGCCAGATCGTCGAGCACTAAGTCGCGCAGTTCGCAGTAGCGATCCCGGCGCTGCGGAGAGGTTTCGTCAGATTTCGTCATATTGTTTTATCGGTTTTTCGATTGTTTTATTGTTCGTTGTCGCGAAGTATTCGCTGCGAGACACAGTCACGCAATGTTTCGCGGACTCGGTTGATCATGCGGCGTACGGTGGCATTTGAACGGTTCGCTTGTTGGGCAACCACATCCAAGGGGATTTCGTTGCGGTAACGATCTTCGATCAGATTGCGGTGATGCTCAGGCAGCATTTCAATACACTTGTCCAAAGCGTTGACGTAATGTTCATAGTGTTCGCCGTTTTGGATCAACTCGGATGAGATGAGTTGAGTCAGATCGTCACTGAAACGAAGTCGTTCCCGGCTCTGTCGTTTTCTCCAGGCACGCACTTGGTTGTAGGCCACCGTGCACGCCCAGGCAGCGAAATTGGTGCCAATCTGGAAGCGGTCAAATTCACGCCATGTCACCAGGCAGGTTTCTTGGAAGACTTCGTCCACGTCGTTTTGTGTGGGCAGCAAACTTCGTAAATACAGCAGGATCACACGGCGGTGTTGTTCAACACGTTGGGTGTATTCGCGTTGGCGAGCGAGTTGTCCCCGCTGCAAAGCAGCATTTTTAGCAGCGTCCGCCGTGTCCAGGCGATCTGATTGAGGGTCCTCGATCTCCGGCCGAGTATTCGCTTTGTCATCGTCCGTCATCCGTCGATCATCAAACCTACGAGAGTGCTGGCTAGCTAAAGAGAGCCGAACGCGGCTCATTGAGACATCATTTTAACAATTTTCGTTTTTATTGAGTTACGATGTCTCATTCCTCACTTGAAGGCTCTTTTGTGGTAAGCAGTTAGGCAGAAGTCTTTCAGTAAATTGGCCGTTTTGGCGCTAGCGGCTTGTTGATTTAGTGAGCCGGGTTCCACACATTACCCGGTGCCTTACGGCCCACGGCTCACCAGTGCGATTTGCATTTCGATTAAATCAACAGCCCGTTAGCCACGGTTCCGGCGCTGATCCGGGGCTAACGCTTAAACGGAACGCTGTGAAGCATTTTTTGTAGCGGAACTCGTCAAGAGTTTCGGGAATTGGGTTCGTTCAACGAAAGTCTTGACGACTTCCGCTACGTTAAACCACCACAAAACACGGCATAAAAATGCTTCACAGCGTTTGCCCGAACGGCTAACGGGATTTCACCCAATGATTCCTGCCTACCTGCTTAACTATCCCGCACCAGTAAAACCCACCTCGATTTCGATAACGAAACGGTTTTTTAATGAGACGTCTGAATCACCCCCTCCTGGTCCTTTTCGCCAGCATCTTGTTCACGGTCACGGCGACGATCGCCCGAGCGGAGACACCCAAACCGAATATTGTCTTCATTCTGACCGATGATCATCGTTGGGACGCGACGGGCGAATCCGACGCCGGATGGGTTCGAACCCCCAATCTTGACCGCATCACCGCGTCGGGAACTCATTTCAAAAATGCATTCGTCACCTTAGCGATCTGCTCGCCCAGTCGTGCCGCATGTCTGACCGGTCGCTACGGAAGTGCCAATGGTGTGACAGAAATCGGGAAAAGTCGAATCAAAGATTCGGAGGTCACCTTTGCTCAATCGTTGCAAAACATCGGCTATCAAACCGCGGTGACTGGCAAATGGCATTTGGGCAACAAGCCAGAGGATTGTGGTTTCGACTTTGCGTCGACCTGCTGGTCCAACGGCACTTGGTATGACCGCAAATTCACCGTCGCAGGCGAAACCAAAGTGATGCCTGGGTTTGTGGACGATGTCACGGCGGATGAGTCCATTCGTTTCATCCGCGAAGCGAGCCAGAACGAAGAACCGTTCCTGTTGTGGATGAACACGCAGGTGCCACACATGGATCATCATCACCAATGGCCAGCGAAACAAGCCTACCTGGATCAATATGAAGCGGCCGAGATGCCGCTTCCAGAAACCTGGAACGATGATCTATCCGGGAAGCCAGAATATCTGAAAACGGCTCGCAACCGAACTCAAGCGTTGGCGTATGGTTACGACGACCCAGCAAACATTCGCCAACACGCCAAAGAATACTTTGCCAGCGTCCAGCAGATGGACGCTGCCGTCGGCCGGGTGCTCGACGAAATCGAATCACTCGAGATCCGCGACAACACGTGGATCATCTTCATGGGTGATAACGGCTGGATGCTTGGCGAGCACGGCATGACTAGCAAGGTGCTGCCGTACGAGGAATCGATGCGTGTGCCGATGGCGATCGCCGGTCCAAACACGAAGACTCAAGTCGTTTCCGAGCTAGTCTTGAACATCGACTTGACTGCGACGATCTACGATCTTGCGGGATTGCCGATCCCGGAATCGCTGCATGGCCGAAGTTTGCTGCCGCTTGTGCGTGCTGAAAAGCCAGCCGATTGGCGAACTAGTTTCCTGTACGAAGCTCCGTCACGCCAATTGGGTAGCCAACCACTTTGGGCGGTTCGCAATGCGCGATGGAAGTACATCGAAACGGAAATCGATGGGGATGGAACGTTTGCCGAACTGTATGACTTGGATCACGATTCGATCGAACAAGGGAACGTGGCAAAGGATCCAGCCAACGCGAAAGCTGTCGAAGAGTTTTCGAATCAGCTGCGTGAGTACCGACGTGACATCGGCGTGGGCGAGATGACTTTGGTTTCGGAGGATCAGACAGAAATTGAAACTCAGAAAGAGCCCCAGGCTGAGAGTGTGACTGACGCGGAACGACAGGCTGAGAGCCTATCTAACAGTGACGAGAAGGTTCGTAATGACATTCACATCAGCGGAGTTTATCCGCATCTAACCGCTTATGGCATCTACAGCCAAAACGGAGGCCATTACATACCAGGACATAATGAGTGTGGGATCGGAGCGATCGTGCCTTGGGCTGGCAAGTTGTGGATGGTCAATTACGCGCCGCATCAACCCAACGGTAGTGAACACAAACTGTTTTCGATCGGCGAAGATCTTCAATCGCTGACCGTTCACCCGGAAAGTGTCGGCGGCACTCCGGCGGGACGCATGATCCACGCGGAATCAAATCAATTACTGATCGCTCATTACTTGATCGACGCCGAGGGCAACGTGCGCGTCATCTCGCCGGCGGACATGCCGATGCGAGTGACCGCGATCACGCGGCATCTGACTGATCCGGAAAACATGGTTTACTACGTCGATATGGAAGGTGCGATTTGGGAAGCTAATGTTCACACGTTGGCGGTCAAGCGATTGTTCAAAAAACCGGTCCCCGGTTGGCATGGCAAAGGGGCCTACGTTTCTCAGGGACGTTTAGTTGTTTCCAACAACGGCGAACTTCACGCGGGAACCTACGATGATCTCGTCGTTGGCGGAGCGGCAAAGAACAGCGAAGAGCGTGGGGTATTGGCCGAGTATGACGGCGAAAATTGGAAAATCATTGAGCGTCGTCAATACACCGAGGTCACCGGACCCAACGGAATCGCGGGCGGCAGCGACGGGAATGACCCGATTTGGACGATGGGCTGGGATCGCCGCAGCGTGCGACTGAAGGTACTCGATGACGGTACTTGGCACACTTACTTGCTGCCAAAAGCTGCCTTCTGTAACGACGCCAGCCATGGCTGGTACACCGAGTGGCCGCGGATTCGCGAGATCACCGACGGTCGCTGGATGATGGATATGCACGGCATGTTCTTTGACTTTCCCAAAACGTTTACCAGTCAAAACTCGGCTGGAATCAAGCCAATTGGAAGCCACTTGCGGTACATCCCCGACTTCTGTGCTTGGAACGACAAATTGGTGCTGGCGACGGATGAAACCAGTATCCAAGGCAACCATTTGGCAGGACAACCGCAAACGAATCTTTGGTTTGGTAACTACGAGGACCTGAAAGAATGGGGACCCGCCAGCGGATACGGTGGACCTTGGATCGAAGACAAAGTCACGGCAAACACACCTTCGGATCCGTTCCTGGTGACGGGTTTTGATCGCCGCGTCTTGCATCTTGCCACCGGACGTACAAAGCCAGTAGACGGAGATGCGGCACTACGAGCGAGCGATCAACTCGAGATTCGCTCGATGCCCGATCGGCTTGCCGTTCTGCCACGAGTCACCGTCCCCCGGGGCGACTGGCACCGCGCGGCAAAAGGTTATTCGTTTGACGTCGACCAACCGGTCACTGTTTTTCTAGCTGTGGACCAACGCGGTAATCCAACCTTGGACCCCGCCTGGAAATTGACCGACATGGCGCTATTTTGGGGCAAAAACTTTCAAGATGTTGTTTATCAACGATCCTTTGAACCGGGGACGATCACGATTCCCGAAAATGCAACCGAGCATCAACCGGGATCGTTTGGGATGCCTCACACCGCTTTTGTGCTCGCATCCAATTCGAGTGAGTTGAACATCAAAACGGATCGCTCGTCGATCGTCACGCGACCTGCAGAGCAGCGAATCGCCAGTAACGATGCCACCCCCGTCACATTTGCATTGCAAGTGGACCGTCGTGGTGATGGCAATTGGGTCGATTATGAATCGGTCGAAGTCCCTGCTGCGGGATACGTTGCCTACGAGCTGCCAGAGGATTTCGACGCGATTTGGTTGCGGCTGAAAACGAATCGCGATTGTGTTGCCACCGCGTATCTGCACCAAACCTCTGCTGAATTTGTCGATGGAAAAGAGTCCGAAAACCAGACGTTGTTTGCTGGACTTGCCAGCTTGCATGACGATCAAGCACGTAGTGCGTTGGTCTATGCCGCCCAACGCAATCGCAATTTGCGTGTGATTGCGTCGGAGGACCGCTTTTTTGATTTCACCAAGACTGGTTTCGAATTCAAAGCCGACGCAGCAGATCCGAAACTAGCGAAACTATTGAGCGTCGATCCGCAATTCACGGTAGACGAAGCTTCGGTGATATTGAAGCACGGCGGAAAACGGCTACGACTGCCCAAAGGAAATGCAGCTTATGACAAGCCGTTCGCGTCGGGATGGCCGCGAGATGTCCGCGAAGTCGAATCGGAGCGAGTGTTGGCGAACATTCATGGCACGTTCTACGAGGTACCGTTGGTGATCAACGGAGCCCCGCCCGCCTTCAACTTGATGCGTCCTGTGTCGAGCCATGCGAAACAGATCGCAGATTTTTGTACATGGAACGGCCTGCTCGTGTTGACCGGCGTTCGCGCTGACGCGGAAAACGACGGGCATGTGTTTGCCGATGCAAAACAGGATGCCGCGCTGTGGTTCGGAGGCATCGATGACCTCTGGAAGTTTGGCAAACCGGTCGGTCATGGTGGCCCGTGGCTCAACACGAAGGTGAAGGCGGGGCAGCCGTCGGATCCGTATCTGATGAAGGGCTATGATCGCAAGACGTTGTCATTGTCGCATGGGTCGGACGAAGCCGTCACGATGCATGTCGAAGTGGATATCACCGGCGATGGTCACTGGCATCGTTACAAGTCGTTCGACGTGCCGAAGAGCGAAACGCTCGAGTACTCGTTTCCCAGTGCGTTTAGTGCAGCATGGGTGCGCTTTGTTTCATCGAACGCGACCACCGCGACCGCCCAGCTGAACTACGATTGAGTTTCAGGGGCGGCTGATGCTTTGTCTAGGTTCGATTCTAGGGTAGTGGACGAGGCTACGAGTCCCTTACGGTCGGCTAATTGCAAGGACTCGTTGCCTCGTCCACTACGCTCAAGCCCTAATGTCATATTTGGATGAAGCATTAGTTGTGATTGGCCGGTGGGAACCGGCCCTACATCTCACATCAATTTTGAAAATGATCTAACGGCCGAGTTTGTCAGCGAGTTCTTCCGAGGCGAGTCGCAACTCGGCATCTTCGTGTAGTAGCGATTCGGTTTTCCGGATTGCATGCAGGACGGTCGAATGGTCGCGGCCGCCAAAGTGTTCGCCGATGTGAGTTACACTTTTGGAAGTGACTCGGCGTGCTAACAACATCGCCAGCGATCGAGCGCGAACGATGTGCTGTTTGCGTGAACTGCTACGCAGGTCTTTCGCCTTCAAACGAAAGTAGCGTGCGACGGTGTTGGTGATTTTGTTAAGCGGGATTTCTTCGTCAGGTGCGGCGGACTCGATTGCCGACGCAATCGCTTCGCAACATGGCGGCGATTGGTTCATCCGGCACCACAAATCGACTTGGCGGATCGCGGCGGACAAGGCACGTACAGGCAGCGATTTTTCGAGCCCGTCATCCAACATTTGGATCAGCGGAGCGTCGAGCTCGAGTCCCAATTGCAGCGCCAATTCCGTCAACAACATCGTTCGTGTACGACCGACGGGACAACTGATCGCGATCGTCAAACCGGGCAGCGAACGACTGACGAGTGCTGGTCGCAGTCCACGCACCTCGGTGGGCAGACGACGACACGTCAACACAGTGGGTTGTTGTAATTCACTGCGTGCTTCAATCCGCTGGGCCAATTCTTCCTGAGCCGCTGGCTTGCTGGTGATCAAGTGCAGATCATCGATGATCAAAACGGGAACGTCATCGATTTCTTGTCGCAAATGTTGCAAGTCATCCGCAGCCACCGCTTCGGCAAACCGTCGTGCAAACTCAATCGCAGGCATGTGCTGGACGCCGCTGGCATCAACGTAACCCAGTTTGTTCGCGTGACGCACCGACATGTGAAGTGCGAGTGCGGTTTTGCCAGAACCGATTGGACCGACCAGCAGAACGGGGTTGCCCAGCTCGAACACCGATGTTTCTTGGCGAGCAACAAAGGCGGCTAGGCGATTCTCGGGGCCCGCAATGAAATAGGGCAGCAGGATCGGGCTAACTGCGGACTCACGACGGCGTACCTTTAGCGGCGGACGTTCCAGCGGAAATGCGAATACTTCGCTCTCCACAGGAGGACGCTTGAGGTCGGGCTCGGCTGTCAGCGTTACAGATGACAAAACAGCAATGTCGTGATCCCACGTCGCCGCGTCGTAGGAAGGTTCATAAATTCGAAACCTACATGTTCTGCGTGCGGCGACGCAGAACGTCCTTCAAACCAGCGGAATTATACCGAATCAAAGATGGATAACGAGGGGGAAAATGTTTAGTTTTCCACAGTCCGTTTTTGCGTTAAACGCTTGTAGCATATGGAGATACGTTCGATTGACTCGTCTATTTTTTTCTCCGTGGAAAACTTTGATACCCCAAACCTCAGTGCCGATTGCACCTGTTCTGCGGGTAATCCCATCGCTAACAGCACGTGGCTTGGGGGGCTGCTGCCGCTGCTGCACGCCGATCCGCTGCTGCAAGCGACGCCGGCAAAGTCCAATGCCATCAACATTGATTGCCGATCCGCTCCCAAAAACGACAGACATGTCGTGTTGGGAAGTCGGGGAGCCCAAAAGGCTTCGCCTCCGCGACTGAAACATCCATGCACGACCAAGTCGGGATGAGCCGCTCGCAAACCCTGTTCGAGGCGGTCTCGCAGCGAGCTCAGCCGAGGCTGTGTCTCTGGCAATTCGCTTGTCGCCAATTTGAGTGCGGTTGCCATCCCACAGATCAGCGGCACCGGCTCGGTCCCAGGACGGCTTTCAAGTTGTTGTTCACCGCCGTGCAGCAGCGGTCGCAGTTTGACGCCCCCGTCGAGCCACAGACCGCCGATCCCGGTGGGCCCGTGGAATTTGTGAGCCGATATCGTGATCGCGGACGCACCGAGTGTGCGAAACGAGATCGGTACTTTTCCGATCGACTGGGTCGCGTCGACATGGAATGTCACACCAAGATCGCGGCAAATCTGGGCCGCTTGCTCGATCGGCTGGATCACTCCGGTTTCATTGTTGGCGGACATTAACGACACCAACCCGGCGGGTCGATCGCCGGTTTGGATCAATTCGGCGAGCGAGTCGATTTTGGCGACCCCAGCACCATCAACATCCAACCAGCGGATTTCGCGTCCTTGGGCGGCCAGATGTTCGGCGACCGCAATCACGCTGGGGTGCTCGATCCGGCTCAGCACGATGGGGGCATCGGGATCGGCAAGTCCGCTGAGGGCGAGATTGTTCGATTCGGTGCCCCCGCTGGTAAAAATAAGCCTGGGGCCGCCAGGTTGATCCAAGGGCGAATCGATCGCTGCACTGATCACGTCAATCGCCTCGTCGATCCGTAGCCGCGCCGCACGACCGATCGCGTGTTGGCTCGATGCGTTGCAGGGGCCGCTACGGAGCACGTCCAGCATCACGTCGACGACGCGAGGATCGATCTCGGTGGTGGCATTGTTGTCGAGATAGATCACTTGGCACCCAATTCGCTAAGGCTTTGTTTAGGTGGCAGGCTGGCTTTGGCTGGCGGGCTGGTTTCGGTTGGCGGGCTGGCTGTGGGGGCACCCCCGGCGTCGGGCCGCGACAATGCCTTCAACTCCTTCGCGTTGGGAAAATCCTTTAATGCTTCGTCCAACAATCCAGTGGCCAATTCGTCACGACTGGCCGATCGCATATCGAGGATCAAATCTCGGTACTGAATCACAAGCATTTGGTCGATTTTCGAGCCCAGCTCGGCCGCGGTTTGCTTTCGTTGGGCCAATTCGAACAGCGGGGGCATTAGTAAATAGAGTTCGCGATCGGCGAGCCGCTGGATCACCGGCCAAAATACTTTGGCTTGACCAGGGCGATCGATGCTCCATTGCCGCCAATATTCGTTACCTTGGTGCTCGAGCGACAGCTGATCGACCAAAAGTTGACCATCCCTGGGGGTGGAACCAGAGAAACCCCGCGAAATACGAACTAAATCCCAACGGTCGGTGGCAGGCACAGGATTGACGATCAGCTTTTTTTGACGCAGGTAGATTGCCGTTTTCGGAGTCGACGCGGTGCGACGGATCGGAGTGATCTGCAAATGGACAATTGGGATCTCGTAAAACTGAAAATCTCGCATCAAGAAATTATCGGGCGAGATTTCCCGGCCGCTAACAAATCCCTGAGTTCGAACGAATAGCAAGACAAACAACGAGACGAGAATCGTTCCGATCACGATGACCCATCGCCGCAGGGAACCTCGTTGTTTACGGAGCGTTCGCGGTTCGGAGCCGCGAGACCGACCGGACGATGATGTGGATGCCGTGGTAGACAAGGGAGCCTTGATGAAAGATGTTGCGGAAAAAGTGAAGAATCGAGGGGATACGAACGATTGTCAAACAGTATATGCGTTTCGTAGCGAGCGGATTTCGTCGCAATTCTTCGCAAATCGTGATTGATATCTTAAGCCATCCTGACGCGTAGAGTGATGAAACGTAACCCATCCATTTTAACCCTGCGAAGTTCGCGTGATCGAGGTCACTTGGCATTAATGCCGGTGGTAAATCCTCGCTTATCGCGGCCCTACAGCGTGTTAGGGGGGCGGGATTCCGATCCGTCTTTGGAGGACGAATCGGTCGCGGACGACGTGCCGCTCAGCCCCAGTCCGGTGGATGATAGTGTCGAGAAGAAACGAAAACGTGCCGAAGCGGTTCTGTTTCTCTCAAAATCCCCTATAACGCTTCGAAAACTTGCCCAATTGGCTCACTTGGCGGATGCAACCGAGGCCCGTACACTTGTCCGCGACCTCAATAGTACGTACGAAACCTATGGTCGAGCGTTTCGAGTGGAACTGATCGCGGGTGGTTATCGTCTGATGACCCGAGCGGCACTTTCCCCTTGGTTGGCTCGACTTGGACATTTGCCTTTAGCCATGCGGTTGTCGACGCCGATGATGGAAACGCTTGCGGTAGTCGCCTACCGTCAACCGGTTTCCCGAGCGGACATCGAATCGATTCGCGGTGTGGCTTGCGGTGATTTGTTGCGACAGTTGATGGAAAAGGACTTAGTACGCATAGCAGGCCGTAGCGAAGAATTAGGCCGACCGTATCTTTACGGAACCACCAAACGTTTCTTACAAACTTTCGGATTGGCAAACACCGACAATTTGCCTCCGATCCAGTGGCAGATTCTACAAGAAGCCCAGCCCGATCCCGCTGCTGAAAACGAAGTCGAAGAAACCTTAGATTCAACATCCCTTGATCCGTCCACTAACGATAATTTTTCATCCACGAAGGAGTCTGTCGTGAGCACCGCCTTA
>CAXBHV010000037.1:0-14410 GCA_963974855.1 uncultured Rhodopirellula sp.
GGGCCCAATTCTTTTTCGAGCAACCGGTCGGCTTTGATGCCGGGACCGAGCTGAGCGTCAAGCTGCGTTTTGATTCCCAGCACACGCAGCACACGTTGGCTCTTTTCCGAATCAGTGTCACCGATGCAAAACAACCTCAGGGAAGTGATGCCAAGGTTGCTGCGATTTTGCTGAAAACGCCCGAGCAGCGAAATGATGCCGATCGAGCGGCACTGCGAGAGCATTTCCGCATGCATCACTGGGAACCCGCCAATGAAATCGCTCGCAAACTTGTCGCCGCACGTCGCGATCTGGCTGCCCTGGAATCAAAGTCGAAACCGGTACCGGTGATGGTGATGGATACGCGAGAGAAGCCTCGCGAAACGTTTGTGCTTGTCAAAGGAATTTACAATGACGTGACGGATCAAAAAGTGGTTGCCAATGTACCAAACATGCTGCCGCCACTACCTGCAACGTCCGATGACGCGCCGCCGACGCGTCTGGATCTCGCCCGCTGGATCGTATCGCCTGAAAACCCGCTGACTGCCCGCGTGACCGTGAACCGTCATTGGCAAACGTTTTTTGGACGCGGCATCGTTTCGACCATGGACGATTTTGGATTGCAGGGGACTCAGCCGACGCATCCCGATTTGCTGGATTGGTTGGCCGTTGAATTTGTCGAGTCCGGCTGGGACGTCAAGAAAATGCATCGACTGATTGTGACCAGCGACACGTATCGGCAATCTGCCCAGGTGACCTCGGAATTGTTGGAACTGGATCCAGAGAATCGGTTACTTTCGCGGGCGCCGCGATATCGCATGCCGTCATGGATGATCCGGGACCATGCGTTGGCGGCGAGCGGGTTGTTGAATCCGTCGCTGGGTGGTTCGCCAGTCAAACCGTATCAACCCGATGGAATTTGGGGCGAGGCGACGTTCGGCAAAATTCGTTACCAAGCCGACACAGGTGACAAATTGTATCGTCGATCGCTGTACACGTTTTGGCGGCGAATCGTCGGGCCAACGGTGTTCTTTGATTCAGCGAAGCGGCAAACGTGCGAAGTCAAAACGAATCTGACCAATACGCCGCTGCACGCGCTGACGACGATGAACGACATCACCTATGTCGAAGCAGCTCGAGTGTTAGCAGAACAAACGATCAAAGAGCATGAAAGTAAAAACGAACGGATCACCTCGGCGTTCGTCAAACTGACATCGCGTCCGCCGACATCGGTGGAGCTCGATCTGCTAGCCAAACGAGTTGATGACTATATCGAGTCGTTCCGCAATTCACCCGAGGACGCTGCGGATCTATTAGCGATCGGTGACAAACCGCGTGACACGTCGCTGGATCCCGCCGAACACGCGGCCTATACGACTCTGTACAACACTCTGATGAATCTCGACGAGGTCTTGGTAAAACCATGAATCCAATCCATGAACATGCTGCCCTCGTTACTCGCCGTCACCTATTAGGGAAAATGGGAATCGGCATTGGTGCGGCCGCACTCAGCACGCTGGTCGGTGGCCAAGCCAGTGCGGCGCTGGCGGATCCCGCAGCACCGACGCTGCCAAATTTTCCCGCGAAAGCGAAACGGGTGATTTATCTGTTTCAAAACGGGGGACCTTCACACGTCGACTTGTTCGATTACAAGCCCAAGCTGCGCGAGCTCGCCGGCCAAGGTCTGCCTGATGAACTGACCGAAGGCAAGCGGTTCAGCACGATGACCGCGAGTCAGGAAAAAGCGTTCTTGCCCGAGATCACCCAATTTGCGCAGCATGGCGAGTGCGGCAAATGGGTTGCCGATAACTTTCTGCCGCGCACTGCCGAGATCGTTGACGACCTGTGCTTTGTCCAATCGATGAAGACGACGCAGGTGAACCATGCTCCGGCGATTACCTATTTCCTGACCGGCTCGGAATTGCCTGGCAAACCGAGCATGGGTGCATGGTTGACCTACGGGCTCGGCAGTGAAACCGAAAACTTGCCTGCCTTTACGGTGATGACCAGCCGCGATCGCCAAGCCTCTTGTGGCCAAATTTTTTATGATTTTTATTGGGGTAACGGTTTTCTGCCCAGCAAGTACCAGGGCGTCAAGTTTCGTGGCGCCGGCGACCCCGTACTGTATCTTTCCAACCCAGACGGGATCAGTCGATCAACGCGGCGAACGCAACTTGATGATTTAGCGGCGCTAAATCAAATGAATTTGGATCGACTTGGCGATCCCGAGATTGCCGCTCGTATTGCGCAATACGAGATGGCGTACAAGATGCAATCGTCGGTGCCTGAGCTGACCGACATGCGTGACGAGCCGCAACATGTATTGGATATGTACGGACCGCAAGTTCAAGAGAAAGGCAGCTTTGCCTACAACTGCTTGATGGCGCGTCGCTTGGCCGAGCGGGGTTGCCGGTTCATCCAATTGATGCACGCTGGCTGGGATCAACATACGAATTTGGATACGCAACTTGAAATCCAGTGCCAAGACACTGACGCGCCGTCCGCGGCTTTGGTCAAGGACCTGCAGCAACGCGGGCTGCTCGAGGACACGCTGGTGATTTGGGGTGGCGAGTTTGGGCGGACTCCGTTTCAACAAAATCGGCCCGGTGCCCCCCGCGGACGCGACCACCATCCGTATGCCTTCTCGGTTTGGATGGCGGGTGGCGGCGTTAAACGTGGGTTCACTTACGGCGAATCGGACGACTTCGGGTTCAATGTCGCCCACAACCCAGTCGAAGTGCATGACTTGCAAGCCACGATCCTGCATCTGTTAGGGATCGACCACTCGCGTTTCACTCACCGCTTCCAAGGGCTAGACCAACGTTTGACGGGCGTCGAAGAGGCCCGTGTGGTTCACGATCTGTTGACGTAAGCCCGACTGACGAAATCGTTATTCGATCGTCATCTTCGAAAAATCGGAGACCGCCGAATTGCCGGGACTCCGCTCAAGTCGCTGCGGAAACTCTATGCACTTTCTTTGCCGCCACGATCTTTGCGGTCCGAAAGTCGGTTACAATGGGCCTCCGCTTCTACACCCTCCTACCTGATTCGGAGCCCTCCGTGAAAGTCTCATTTCCCTTTGTCCGTTCCCAAACGACAGTATTCGCTGTTGCTGTTTGCTTCGCGGTTTGCGGTTCGTCCGCATTGATCGCTGGCGATATCGATATCGAAAATCATCGTGTTCTTGATGCCAACACTCGCCCCGATGACGTTCGGCTAAATCAACCGAAGGATCTAAATGGTTACTTTCCGTTTGAGGTCCCCAAGACGAAAGAGGCATGGCAGCAGCGTCAAGCGGAATTGAAGCAACGGGTATTGGTGGCGACCGGGTTGTTCCCGATGCCTGAAAAAACGCCGCTCAATGCGGTGATTCACGGTAAAGTCCAACGAGATGGCTTTACGGTTGAAAAGGTCTACTTTGAAAGCTTGCCCGGGCATTTTGTCTCGGGGCTATTGTTTCGACCTGAGGGCGAAGTGACCCACAAGCGGCCGGCCGTTTTGTCGCCTCACGGTCACGGCGGCCGACAATACGATTACGGCGAAGCAAAGATGGACGAACTGATCAAGTCCGGTGCCGAGCTGCACCGTGAATCGGGACGTTACCCTAAACTGGCTCGCTGCGCTCAGCTCGCTCGGATGGGCTGTGTCACATTTATCTTTGACATGCTTGGCTACGTCGACAGCCAACAAATTTCTATGGATCGTGCGCATGGTTATGCCAAGCACAACGCGGATTTGGAAAGCAGTGCAAACTATGGTTTCTACGGCGCTCAAGCCGAAGGCCGCATGCACAGCATTCTCGGTTTGCAAACGTGGAACTGCATCCGGTCGCTTGATTTTTTAGAAAGCCTGGCTGATGTCGACCCGGCTCGCTTGGCAGTTACCGGAGGCAGCGGCGGCGGAACGCAGACGATTCTGATGGGCGCGATCGACGATCGCCACATCGTTGGCTTTCCAAATGGCATGGTTTCGACCAGCATGCAGGGCGGATGCACCTGTGAAAACTGCAGCCTGCTTCGCATCGGTACGGGCAACGTCGAGCTCGCGGCCTTATTTGCCCCGCGTCCGCAAGCGATGACGGCAGCGAATGATTGGACCAAAGAGATGATGACCAAGGGCTATCCGCAACTTCGTGAACTGTATGCGATGCTAGACGTCGCCGACGACGTGTACTGTGAACCGATGTTGCATTTTCCTCACAATTACAACGCGGTGACTCGCAGCGTGATGTATTCGTGGATGAATAAATACCTCGACCTTGGATTAGAGGATCCGATCGAAGAACTTGATTGGAAACCGCTAACCCCCGAAGAATACACGGTCTGGAACGACAAACACCCTGCCCCCGCGGGCGGCGACAATTACGAACGCAAATTGCTGAGGCAATTAAAGGAGCGAGATCTCGCTGCGTTGTCCAATCACTCGCCCAAAGGTGATCGTGAAACGCAATCCTACCTCGCGACCGTTCGCTCGGCTTGGCAAACGTTGATCGGACGAGAGATGCCCAGGGCCTCGGAAATCGAACGCACCAAGGTTTGGAAAGAACCGCGTCAGGATTACATCGAATTTGGCGATCTGATCACGTTGACAAGCAAAGGCGAACAATTGCCAGTCGTTTCGGTTTACCCCAAGCCGGACAAGTGGAACAAGCAAGTTGTGTTGTGGGTTGATGGCCAAGGCAAAGCGGGGATGTTTCCCGATGGCAAGCCTCACGCGGAATTGTTGCGTTTGGTGAAGGCTGGATTTGCGGTGGTGGGCGCCGATTTATATGGCCAGGGTGAATTCACGAGCGAGTCCGATTCACTAACAGAAAACCGTACTGTCAAAAGCCCGCGTCCGTTTGCGGGGTACACCTACGGTTACAACGACACTGTGTTCGCTCGCCGCGTCCATGACATCCTGACCGTGACTGCTTGGATTCGTGGCGACGATCACGAGCCCAAATCGTTGCAAGTGGTGGGCGTCAATGGCGGCGGCCCCCTCGTTGCCGCTGCTCGCGTGATTGCCGGAGCGAAGATGGATCGTGTTGCGATCGACACCGAGGGATTTCGGTTCGAAATGCTGAATGATTGGCAGCACGTGAACTTTCTGCCGGGGGCAATCAAGTACGGCGATCTGCCGACGCTATTGGCATTGTCCGCTCCGCAGCCGTTGTGGATTAATGGCGAAAAGTCGATCCCCTCAATTACAGCAAAGGCATACAAAGCCGGCGGCAAACCTACTGCTGTAGCCCTCGCCCCCGCCGATGTCGAATCGACTACTGCGGCAATCGATTGGATCCTGAAATCGCGATAGGATGACGCATTTATTACGTAGCGAAACTCGCCAAGAGTTTCGGACGTACAGTGTCCGATTTACGTAGCGAAACTCGCGTAGAGTTTCGTTATGCAGGTTTCGCGACTGGCGACCTGCCCCCGTTCCCACGAGGCTAATCAGCTAAACAGGAGCCTTAAGGTTATTAGTCGTTTTCAGCAGGCTCGTGTTCCTTATTGGTAAACACGCACGTAGTCGACCAACATCTTGGCGGGGAATGGCGTTGTGTCATTCGGAGCGCCGAGAAAGTTGCCGCCGACAGCGACGTTCAATAGCAAGTGGAATTCTTGATCAAACGGAGCCGGAAACTCGCCGCCGGTGCTGCTCCATTTCGTTTGCGTTTGATACTTTTTCCCATCAATTAGCCATTCAATCTTTCCCACTTGCCAGACGACCGAGAAGGTATGGAATTCATCTGCAAACGATCCGTTGGGTAGTTTATAGGTGTCTCCGCTGTAAGCATTACGTGGCCACACGTCGCCGTAGTGCAAGGTGCCTAATACTTGGTCGGGTTCCTGCCCTTTCATCTCCATAATGTCGATTTCGCCGCTGGCGGCCCAGCCGCCGTAAGCATCATCGGTGGGCAGCATCCAAATCGCGGACCAGATCCCGGCTCCGGCGGGCAGTTTGGCGCGTACATCGATACGACCATACTTCCAATCGCCGCGATGTTTGGTCCGCACGAGCCCCGATGAATATTCGCGAACCGTACCGCTGATGCCTGCGTTATCTTTGCGAGCTTCGATCACAAGATTTCCATCTTCAACACGAACGTTTTCCGAGCGGTCCGTATAGATTTGCAGCTCGCTATTGCCGCCTCCAAACGCATTGACCTCCACGCCCCACTTGCAGTAGTCCAGTGAGTCGCCATCGAACTCGTCTTGCCAGACCAACTTCATCGCGGTGGTCTTTTGTAGATCTGATTGTTCTTGCCCGATTACCGGTGCAAACGAGAAGTAAGTAATTGCGACAAGAAAGCCAAAGCGATTCGCGAACTGTTTTTTCATCATTCTAAGCTGGGGGTGAAAGAAACCGGACATAACCTCGTTAGCCGTTTGGGCGACAACGTCCATTGATCATAACAACCGTAGCGGGCGTACATTGATATCACTTTCATTGTTCGCTTGCTTCCCTACAATAGCGGGCTATCAAAAGTTCCGCCTTTTTAAGCCTCGCCTTACTTCGAAGCTCTACGCATGAAAGCTGCTTTTATTGAACAAACTGGTCCTGCTTCTTTGATCCAATACGGCGAATTACCGGTGCCTGAAATATCCGAGTCGCAGGTACTAGTGCGTGTGGGGGCAGTCTCGGTTAATCCGATCGATCTGTACATCCGCAGCGGTGCGGTAGCAGCCAATTTGCCAAGTCCTTACGTCATCGGCTCGGACCTTGCCGGCACCGTCGAAGCGGTAGGGGCGAAGGTGGCTCGATTCAAACCCGGTGACCGTGTTTGGGGAGTGCAGCAAAGTGCAGGAGGCCATCAAGGCACGTTTTCGCAGTTGTGTGCGGTGGAGCATCAGTGGCTCTATCCAATTCCCGACTCGGTGCGTGACGAAGACGCCGCGGCGATGGCGTTGGTCGGGATCACGGCTCACTTGGGGATCTTTCGCGAAGCACGACTGCAGGCGGGCGAAACGATCTTTGTGCACGGCGGTACGGGTGGCGTGGGGTCGGCAGTGGTGCAAATGGCCAAAGCAATCGGAGCACGTGTGATTGCCACCGCCGGCGGTGATGAAAAGGTAAAGCGGTGTCATGATCTTGGAGCCGACGAAGTGATTGATTACCGCGAAGGTGACGTTGCCAACAAGTTACATCACCACGCTCCGGAGGGAGTGAACGTGTTTTTTGAAACGCTGCGAGAGCCCGATTTTGATTTTGCCATTAGTGTCATGGCGCCGCGCGGCCGGATGGTGGTGATGGCCGGTCGCGATGCACGGCCGGAGTTCCCCGTGGGACCGTTTTACGTCAAAGGCTGTTCTCTGCACGGATTCATGTTGCTCAAGGCGAGTGCGGAAGAACAACAAGCTGCCGCCGATGACATCAACCGCTGGATGGCGGCAAAACAGCTTCGCCCGCTGATCGACCGAGTAATGCCGCTCAGCGAAGCCGCCGAGGCGCATACGTTGCAAGAGAAACAAACGCTGCAAAACCAGGGCAATCTCACCGGCAAGCTGGTATTAACCCCGTAGTGGATCTTGCTAAAGATCCCGTCGAGAGCATGGACAGCCACGAAGTGGCGATACGCTGTAGCCATGGGCGTCAGCCCATGGATCACGAAGCAACCCCGCATCGTAAGTCCCGAAGGGACGGCAGGGGATTCCACGACCGCGATTCCTGTCGCCCCTCCGGGGCTTTGCAATCATGTTTGCCCCCGCATCCACGGGCTCTCGCCCGTGGCTACATCGTGCCGTCCCTTCGGGACTAACCAACAGCAACAAAGTGACGATATAATGTAGGAATCTGGATCCATCCCGCCCCTTAGTTCCAATGGGACGACAGGAAGAATCGGAGTGTAGCCATGTCGACTTTCACCAACTTGCTGTTCCACATCGTTTACAGCACGAAATACCGAAAGCGAACAATTCGTCCCGAATGGCAGGACGAACTGTACGGTTACGTCGGAGGAATCGTCCGAGATCAGAAAGGGACCCTTCTGAAAATTGGCGGCGTTGAAGACCATGTGCATTTACTCGCGAAGCTCAGTCCGACCATCGCGGTTTCCGATGTGCTCAGGAAGATCAAATCGAACTCGTCGAAATGGATCAATGAACGCCCGGACGTGTCGAGAACGTTTGAGTGGCAATCCGGGTACGCAGCGTTCTCAGTTAGTGAATCACAGTCGCCGTCTGTTTCCGATTACATCGGCAGTCAAGCCGAGCATCATCGGAAGATGACCTTTGAGGAAGAATTCCTTGCGATTTTGAGGAAACACAACATCGAATTTGACAAGCGCTACGTCTTTGAGCAGGAGATCATTGAATGATTGTCGCTTCGGCAGTCACGAAGTGACGAGCATGGACAGCCACGAAGTGGCGACAGGCTGTAGCCATGGGCGTCAGCCTATGGAACGCGAAACAACCCCGCGCCGTAAGTCCCGAAGGGACGACAGGTGATTCCATGCCCGCGATTCCTGTTGCCCCTTCGGGGATTTGCCTAATAATCCTGTTCGTTGTCACTTGACTTGCATGATGCCTGCCAGGCGTTGAAGGCTTGCTTCATCGTCGCCACTTGCTCGGGATGACGATCAGCCAAATCGTGACTCTCACTTGGGTCTTGGGCCAAATCGTACAATTCCCATGTCTTGCCATTGTCGCTGCTGATCAGCTTGTGTCGGCCTTGGTGCCACGCTAGCTGTTTGCCGGATTGGAATCCGATCGGTTGGCTTCGCTCGGACTTTGGGTTGCCGATGACTTTCAGAAGTGAGATGCCATCGATGGGACGCGAATCGGGATATTCCATTTGCAACGCGTCGAGCACGGTCGGTAGGTAATCGCTGGTCACCGCGGGGAAATCGGTCGATGTGCCTGGTTCGGTATGTCCCGGCCATACCAAGATCCCTGGCACGCGAACGCCTCCTTCGTACAACGAACGCTTGCGGCCGCGATAATCGATCGCCGAACCCGGAGCTTTTCCTGCACTTCCTTCGGGGCCATTGTCGCTACAGAACCACAACATCGTATTGTCGGCGACGTTCAACTCAGCCAGTTTCGCTCGCAGTCGGCCCACTTGTTCGTCGAGCGCCGTGACACATCCATAATAGTTACGTTCGTAATTTCCATGACCCCGATAGTGTTTGGCATGTTCCTCACCAGCGACGACCGGCAAGTGCGGCGCGTGGAACCAGACCGCAGCAAAGAAAGGCGTCTGCACAGCCACCGCGTTTTCAATGAAGGGGATCGCGCGGTCCATGATGATGCGGGAATCATCACCCTCGAGATTCTCGGTGACTGGATTGCCCGCGTGATCCCAATAATGCGTCCCGTAAGACTTTGCATTCGATTTGTCGGAGATTGCGTCCCAGTGGCCGTTGTCTTTGGCATCGGCCGGTTTGATCATCGGATCATAAGTGGGAACTTTCGATTCAGTCACGAAACTTTCGTCGTAACCATGTTGACGCGGCGGTGAAAAATGTTTGGCTCCTTTGGGGCCGCCTCGATTCGCATCCGTCACCGTGGTTGTCAATGTTCCGAGGTGCCATTTCCCAAAATGCCCCGTTGCATAGCCTTGCGTTTTCAGCAGTTCAGGCAGCGTGATTTCATCCTGTTTCAAATGCCCAGTATTCGCGTTGTAGATTCCGTAGCGATAGGGGTGACGGCCGGTCAAACAGCTGCCGCGTGTGGGGCTGCACACGGGAGCGGCTGAGTAAAAACGATTGAACTTCAATCCTTCTGCCGCCATCGCATCAATGTGCGGCGTTTGGATGGGCGAGTCGGCGTTGTAGCATCGAGGGTCACCGATTCCCAGATCATCACACATGACCAAAATAACGTTGGGCTTTTCAGCAGCCGTCGTCTCCAGCACCAACAAAGCCAATAGCCAGAATGCAAAAAGGGAGCGCATTTAATTTCCTTGTTGAGTTCCTCGTGTTTACCTGCATAGATAATTCGCTTGCTGATTTTACAGCGGTTTCGGAGGCCCGGCCGGTTTCCCGGTCTGCTTGTCGATCGGATATTTCGGTTTCCACGTGGGATGTTTGTGATTCAGCCAATCGTCAATTTGTTTGGAGATCGTTGAGGCAATTTCAGGACGTGTCTTGATCAGGTTCTTGGCTTCACCTTGATCTTCACTCAAACAATACAGTTCCCACGAATCGCTCTCATAGACGTACATCAACTTGTAACGTTGACCATTAATATCTGCGATCGCAGAAACGGCCGGTTCAGCTCGTTTGTCCATGTAGCCAGGGAACAGATAGAACACGGTGTCACGGGCCCGCTGCAGTTGCGGATTGCGTAACACATCGGCAAACGATTCGCCGTCCAGCGGGTGTTGGTCCGTGGGCGGAACCCAACCGTTTCCGGCCAGCTCGAGATAGGTCGGATAATAGTCAACCGAGTGGACTTTATGATCCGTGACGGTGTCCGCAGGAATCACGCCGGGCCAATAGGCGATCAGGGGAACACGAATGCCGCCTTCGGTCAGCATGCCTTTTTCGCCTCGTAGCGGCTGATTGTCCGCATGCGTACCGCCGTTATCCGAAGTAAACAGAATCAGCGTGTTGGCCGCGATGCTGTCGTCTGGGTTACCGTCACCATTGGGGTCCTCAAGCGTCGCCAGTATCCGAGCCATGTTTTCATCGACGCCTGCGATGAAGCCGACATACTCGGCCATCTTTTGATTTGTACCGCCAATGCGATCCATGGCCGATTGTTTTAAGTCGGGGCGAGCGCGAACAGGTCCATGCACCGCGTAAGTATGAAATTGCAAGTAGAAAGGCTTGTCGCCGTCGGCAAGCTGCTCGACGGTGTCTTGCATCGCATCGCCTAACGCATCACTGATGTGTTTGGGAGTGTCCAGCAGCGATTCAGGCAGACCACGCTTCGCCAAATAAGCCTTGTCATACGGAGCGGCGTAACGATCAAAGTGCCCGAGTCCGACACCTTTGAATTTCCACTTGCCGGTTTTCTGCGAAGCAAAACAGGTTGGTTGATGACCTTGGCCATATCCGCCCAAATTGATGTCGAAGCCGACATTTTCGGGCATCGTTTCTTTACCACGATGACCGCCGACGTGGTATTTGCCAATATGAGCTGTGGAATAACCGTTTTGCTTGAGCGCCTCGGCAACCGTAATCGCAGCGGGGGCAACATCCTCGGATTGCTGGGGGCCTTTGAAACGGGCAGCTTCCTTTTTGATTCCTCCTCCGCCAAATCGGTTCAGATTTCCAACCACGTAGACATCGTTGTTGACGCGGGCAGGATATTGCCCCGACAGCATCGCTGCACGGGTGGGGGCACAGTTGGGTTGGGCATAGGCATGCGTAAAGCTGAGCCCACCGGCAGCGACTTTTTCGATCGTCGGGGTCTGATAAAAATCTTTCGCAGTGCCCATCGTCGCCTGTTTCGCACTGATGTGATTCCATCCCAAGTCGTCGACCATATAGACGATGATGTTGGGTTTCGTTTCAGCTTGACGGTGGTTGTCATTGGCAGCGAGCGAATGCGATCCCGGAATTACCGCAGAGAATGTCGTCAGCAAGAAGGACAAAAGACAGATCGAACGGAGGCTACGATTCACGGGGGATGCCCTCAGGGGATATTCGGAAACGAATTGGGTGGCGGCGAACTGCCTGGATTTAGCGTTGTCATTGTAGCCTGTGAGATCTTCGCTCGCATCGATTTCATCCACTCTGGCCGTCGCCAAGTTTGGTCATGCGGTATGCCATTTGCTTTCGAATCTGACGAACTTGCCTGACTTACACGAGGAAAGTCTTATGACTGACTACACCAAGTTGCGAACGGAACTCGAAGCACAACTGCGAGATCTCGTCTCTCGAGCCGAGGGAATCGACAACGATCTGCGTAAACCGGGCGATGATGATTGGGAAGAAAGGGCGACGGAGTCCGAAGGAGACGAAGTCCTAGCCTCGGTCGGCGATCTCGCGCTCAAAGAGATTGAACAGATCAAGCATGCCCTGCACGAAATCGACGAAGGAACGTACGGCAAATGCACCCGCTGCGGTAGACAAATTCCGCACGAGAGACTTGAGGTCGTTCCTTATGCTACGACCTGTACCGGATGTGGTTGATCGTGTCGTTCTCGCACGTTCAAACAGCAATTTATACCTGCAGCGGAGACCCCGATGAGCATTCGATTGTCCCTGATAGCGTGTGTCATCGCGATGGTTTTGATGCCTGCGATCTATTCTCGGTCTCAACAGGCGGAACCACCTAAACCGCAGGTGGAGATCCAGAAACGCGACATGCAAAAGAAGCTGGACTATTCAAAAAACATCCTCGATGGCTTGGTGACCGAAGATTTTGACAAGATCCTCGCCAACGCCAAATCGCTCAACACACTGGGAAAACACAAGTGGATGGAGAATGATTCGATTGCGTATCGCACTCAGAACCAAGTGTTTTGGTTCACCACCGGAACGCTGATGACGGCGGCGGAGCGAAAGAATCTCGACGGAGCGATGCTCTCGTATACCCAGATGATGCATGCCTGTGTCAATTGTCATCAGGTAATCCGACGCCATTAGTTTCTGACCATGACTATCGTAACCTCCGTAGCGGTGATTGCTGGATTGACGTTCGCGTTGGCATCCATGATTGTGATCGCGAATCGTTGGTTACGCGTCCAAGAAGACCCGCGGATCGATCGGGTCGAAGCGATGTTGCCGCACACCAATTGTGGGGCATGCGGCTATCCGGGCTGCCGAGCGTTTGCCGAGGCGTTGGTGCAAGGCGAGACGCTGCCAGCGAAATGCACCGTTGGCACCGAGGCCGATCACGTCAAAGTCGCGACCTTTTTAGGCGTTGATGTCGGGACGCAAGAGAAGCGAGTGGCACGTTTGGCATGTGCGGGTGGGAGCAATGTGGCTCGAAACCGCGCGCATTACGAGGGACTAGGTTCGTGTGCCGCAGCGGCATTGGTTGCCGGAGGTGGCAAAGCTTGTTTTTGGGGGTGTCTTGGTCTAGCGGACTGCGAGCGTGCCTGCGATTTTGATGCGATCGAAATGAATGTTCACCAGATTCCGGTGGTCGACGAAGACCGCTGTACCGCCTGTGGCGATTGTGTCGAGGCATGCCCGAAGGATCTGTTTTCACTTCACCCGGCAAGCCACCGGTTGTGGGTGGCGTGTGCATCGTTAGCCGAAGGCGACGAAATCCTCAGCGATTGCGAAGTCGCCTGCACGGGATGTGGACGCTGTGCAATGGACGCACCGAGCCAGATCGAGATGAAGCATCACTTGCCCGTCATTGATTACAGCAAAGGTTCGCTGTCGGCAATGCCCACCCAGCGATGTCCAACCGGCGCGATCGTTTGGCTGGACAAGAAGCTCGGACCTGTCAAAGGCCAAGCAGCCAAAAAAATCATTCGCCAAGGCAATGTGCGAGAAGGGATCTCGTAAGCGATCCGTCGAGGGTTCGGCATGTGCTTTGCGTTCTGAATTATTGCTTGATGAATGCTTTGCAATTTGGGGTTTGGCGTTTGAGCCGCAAACAGCATCGCATTGGAACGGTTTTCCGTGAGCGATGATGGCTATGACGAAATCGAAACAGGAATTCAAATACCCAGGGACTCGCGTCGCAGTTGACGGAAACACTGCGGTGGCGATGTGTGAACGCGAGTCGACCGATGCGGCGGGGGCATACCCGATTACGCCTTCCACTCAGATGGGGGAATATTGGGCCGAAGCCGCCGCCAGCGGCCACGTCAATATCTCGGGCCGCCCCTTGATCTTTATTGAACCGGAGGGCGAGCACGCTGCCGCTGCGGTCACTGCGGGGCTGTCGATGACGGGATTGCGAGCGAGCAATTTTTCGTCCGGACAAGGCATCGCGTACATGCACGAGTCGCTTTACGCAGCAGTGGGAAAGCGGTTGACCTATGTCCTTAATATTGGGGCACGGGCAATGACCAAAGCGACACTGAATGTGCACGCCGGTCATGACGACTACCACTGCATGGATGACACCGGTTTCTTTCAGATGTTTGCCAAAGATGCGCAGAGCGTTGCGGATTTAAACATCATCGCCCATCGCATCGCCGAACTCGCGCTGACACCGGGCGTTATCGCACAGGATGGGTTCTTAACGACTCACTTGATCGAGTCGATTCAAGTTCCCGAACGTGAATTGATTCGAGAATTTCTGGGGCGTCCCGACGACATCATCTCGACGCCCACTCCGGCTCAACAGATCATTTACGGCGAGACACGACGGCGGATCCCCGAAGTATGGGACGTCGACAACCCGGTGATGACGGGCACGGTTCAGAATCAAGACTCGTACATGCAGAGTGTCGCGGCTCAGCGTCCCTATTTTTTTGATCATTTGCCGGAGTTAACCGAACAAGCGTTCGAGCAATTTCATCAGCTTACAGGCCGCCGTTACGATCGTGTGATCGGTTACCGCACCGACGATGCCGAATATTTGATTGTCGGTCAAGG
>CAXBHV010000038.1:0-14400 GCA_963974855.1 uncultured Rhodopirellula sp.
CCCGATTGGGAGCCGCCAATCGGGCGAAAAAAGCCTTGTGCGGAACAATCTGCGGCCTCGTTTGCGAGGGCCAAGCCGCAGAGAAATACAACGCAATATCGAATTCGGTCCATGTTCATCAACGCCAGCACTGCAAGTCCTGTGAATGGTGTTCCGCTGCGCCAGCCGACGAATTGGCCGGCAGCGACAAGAATTCCCTAAGCCGTATTGTACCGCAAACTCGCCACGCCATTGCAGCCGATGACAGCGAACATCGGCCCAACCAAGAACAAAAAACTGCCGTTCTCGCTCTTCTGCGCAAAGCAGGTGCCGCCCACGTGCCCGCAGGGGCTGTGCGGGACTAGACGCTTTTAGATTTGGTGGCTTGGACACACGAGCGGATCTGCGTGAACACCTCATCCGGCGATCGGGTCCCGTCAATGTGTCTGACGATCCCTTGCCCCTTGTAGTAGTCCAGCAACGGAGCCGTTTGAGTAAAGAAAACTCGCAATCGGGCAGAGATCGTTTCCGCATTGTCATCCGCTCGATCCTCGATCGTCGCCCGCTTCAGCAGTCGTGATACGAGCTCTTCTTGGCCGACACGGAGATCGAGCACCAAGTCGACGCGGTTCGCTTTTGATGCCAAATGCTCATCGAGCATTTGTGCCTGATTCAGCGTTCGGGGAAACCCATCAAATAAGCATCCGCCGTGACAATCGCTCTCAAGCAATCGCTTGGTCACGATCCGCATCACAAGATAATCGGGGGCGAGCCGGCCACCATCAATGTAGCCGGCAACGATTCGTCCCAGCGCCGATTGCGTGCGAGTTCCTCGTAGCATCTCTCCCGTCGAAAGATGCGGGATCTCAAGCATCTGCGTTAACCGCTTGCATTGAGTTCCCTTTCCGGCACCGGGCGGTCCGATAAAGACGATCCGCATCGCACTATGCTCTAGAAACGCGTTGACTCAACGGGGAAACGGCTGCACACTGGCACTTCGCCGAGACAACCTGACGAAGTATTAAAGGCGAATCCACCTGGGATTCGCCTCAATTTTGGCATCCGGTCCGGCCACTATACCACAGGCGAGACGCCGCCGCCGGCTCCTTCGAGCAAGCCACGATAGTTTCGCATCACCAAGTGCGAGTCGATCTTTTGAACCAAGTCAAAAGCAACGCTCACCGCGATCAGCAATCCTGTCCCGCCGTAGAAACCCGCGATCGAATAAGGCACGCCAAGTGAACCGTAAACAATCGTTGGCACAATCGCCACGATCGAAAGGAACGCCGCACCTACGTAAGTGATTCGCACCATCACCTTTTCCAGGTAATCGGTGGTTCGCTTGCCGGGACGATAACCCGGGATAAACGTTCCGCTGTCTCGCAGGTTGTCCGACATCTCTTTCGGATTGAAAGTGATCGCCGTCCAGAAGAAACAGAAGAAGAAGATCAGAGCGACATACAACAAGTTAAAGATGTACGACGTCTGGTCGCTAAGTGTCAAACTGAACAAGTTCATGACGTTGAACACGCCCCCACCGCTTTCGAAGCGACCGGCCAAGAAACCGAACATTACGCCCGGGATCATCAACAAGCTGCTAGCGAAAATAATCGGCATGACGCCCGCTTGGTTAATTCGCAACGGCAAATGCTGGCGAGTTCCGCCGTAGACGCGGCGACCGCGTGTGAATTTCGCAGATTGAGTCGGAATCTTGCGTTGTCCGAGCGTGATGAACACCACCCCAAAGACGACGCCAACAAACAGCAGCACGAGCAGGATCAAGGTTTCGATCCCGACCTGGCCGCGGCTCAAACCAGTCAATTCGGTTTTCATATTGCGGATCAATTCGTAAAGCGCTTTTGGCATCTGGGCCAAAATGCCAGCCATGATCAGCAAACTGATCCCGTTGCCGATTCCGTATTCATCGATCTGCTCACCGAGCCACATCAGGAACACGGTACCGCAGGTCATTACCAAAACGGCAACCATTTGCCAGCCAAAGTACAAGCCTGTGGCGTCTGCATTCAGGAAGTTCGGGTTGATATTGCCATAACCAGTGCTACCACCGGCCATCAACATGAACTTGAGGTACATGTAGCTTTGGATAACACAGATGAACACGGTCAAGTAACGAGTGTATTCGTTCAGCTTTTTACGGCCGGCTTCACCTTCCTTTTTCAACTCTTCGAGCGGTTTGTAAACGCTCCCGAGCAGCTGGAAGATAATCGATGCCGAAATGTAGGGCATGATTCCGAGACCAAAGATGGTCGCTTGGCGAAGATCGCTCGCCGCGAACACGCTGACTTTCTCGAAAAAATCCGATGCCGCACCGCCCGCCGCATCGCCCATATTGGTTGCGATCATCGGCAATGGAATGTGGAATCCGATCCGGTAGACCGCCAACAGGCCAATCGTCAGCAGAACTTTCTTGCGAAGCTCAGGAATCGAAAAAATGATTCGTAGTTTCTCAAACATACGTCTAGGCTATCTCAGAGTGTGGGACAGGTCTTTGCTTACAAGCCTGCCTAAATCCTAATGGCAACCTTTTCACGAAAAGGCCACCCCACGGTGTGAACGAAACGCGGTTCACTAACCACTATCGGCGGAGTCTACCGTTTAGGCGGATTTGGAGCGATAGGGAAGTGAGTGGTCGTCCATGAAAAAAAGGGTGAATGCACGCATCCACCCTTTTGATCTAAATTCTAATTTCGGTTCCTGGTACCAGGTTACGCTTTCGCAGCAGCTTGCTTCTTCAAGTCGGCGACGCGTTCGGCTGGAGCACGCTTGGCGACCAACTTGTTGATCGTACCGCCAGCTGCAGTGATTTTTTCTTCGGCCGATTTGCTGAATCGGTGTGCCGATACGGTCAACTTCTTGGTCAACTCGCCATCGCCGAGAATCTTGACTTCGTCAAAGTTACCCTTAGCAAGGTCTTTGTCAGCCAACATCTTCAACGTGACTTCCGCACCATCTTCGAAAGCGTCGTTCAAACGACCGACGTTAACAGCGAATACCGAAGTCGCAAAGCGGTTATTAAAACCACGTTTCGGGATACGACGGAACATTGGCATCGCACCGCCCTGGAAGTTGGGTTTGCGGCTGTAACCGCTGCGGCTCTTGTGTCCATTGTGTCCACGGCCGGATGTTTTGCCGGTACCGCTACCTGGTCCACGACCAATACGTTTTCGGTTGCGGTGCTTGGTTATCCCGCGATGCACGTCGTTGAGGTTCATAACGAAACCTGAGTCAATTTCTAATGGTGATCGTTGTCTAGATGGTCGGCGAACTGGAACCGAATTATACGGTCATTTCGTCGAGTTCTACGCCTCGCAGAGCAGCGATCTGCTCGCGAGTACGCAGTTTGGAAAGTGCATCGATGGTCGCTTTGACCAGCGTGACTGGATTGTTGGTTCCGTACGACTTGGTCAAAATGTCGTGGATGCCCGAAGCTTCGCAAACCGCGCGAACTGCTTGACCGGCGATAATACCCGTACCAGCACCGGCTGGAATGAGAAGTACTTTTGCCGCACCGAAGTGGCCCCAAACTTGATGAGGAATGCTGCCCTCAACGAGTGGAACTTCAATCAAGCTATGGGCTGCTTGCTTTTGTGCTTTTTGAACGCTCGGAGGAACTTCGTTGGCTTTGCCGTAGCCCCAGCCGACTTTGCCCTTGCCGTCGCCGACAACAACCATCGCCGCAAAACTGAAACGTCGACCACCTTTAACAACGGCAGCACAACGCTTGATCTTGACGACGCGATCCAGCAAATCACCGAGATGATTCTCTTCGCCCGAATTACGCTTGTTTCGTGGTCCGTTACTAATCGTTCTGTCCTCAGGAAATGATTCTTTGTCTACTCAGATCAAACTCTAGAACTGCAGTCCGGCTTCACGCGCGGCTGCAGCAAATGCTTTCACACGTCCGTGGTACTTGTTATGACCACGATCGAGTTTGACTGCTGTGACTCCGGCCGAAGTAGCACGTTCGGCAATCAATTTGCCGATCGTAGCTGCCGCGTCACTATTGCCGCCATTCTTAACACTATCACGAACCGACTTGTCACGAGTGCTTGCACTCACGATTGTCTTGCCCGCTTCGTCATCAACCAATTGGCAGCTAAAGTGCTTGAGTGATCGTTGCACGCATAGTCGAGGATGGTCCGCACTGCCACGCAGTTTGTTGCGGACGTGGTTACGTCGACGTACACGTTTCTTTTGAAGCTTCTTGTTCTTGTCCATCGTTCTATTCGCTAGCTCTATGCCCAGTTTTATATTTGACGCCGAATGACTACTTCGTAGCAGACTTACCAGGCTTGATCTTGACGTATTCGCCTTGGTATCGCACGCCCTTGCCCTTGTAAGGTTCTGGCTTGCGACATGCACGCACATCAGCAGCAAACTGACCAACGCTCTGCTTGTCACAACCCTGAATCACAATGTGAGTCTGGTCAGGACATGTTACTTGCAAATCGCTTGGGATTTTGCGTTGCAGTTCGTTAGCAAATCCAACGCGAAGTTGAAGAACGTCGCCTTTGATCGCTGCCAAATAACCGACGCCAACGATCTCGAGTTTCTTTTCGTAACCTTGGGTTACACCTTCGATCATGTTTTTTACGATCGCTCGCGTCAGCCCGTGAAGTTCACGCGAAGTCCGCTCGTCGTTGTCACGGCTGACGACCACTTCTTTGTCATCTTCGTTAACGGTGATCGTGACTTCGTCGCGGTGTTCGAACGTCAACTTGCCCTTGGGGCCTTCTACTTCGATGACGTTGCCGCTAACAGCTACTTTCGCGCCACTGGCGATCTTAACCGGCTTTTTTCCGATACGGCTCATGGTTATGTCTTCGTTATCTGCAGCGAGGTCTACTACGAGAGCGTCGCCGATTGACTGTACAAAATGTTGTTTGGATTAAGTTCGCAAGCGGGCGGTTGATCGTTTGATCAATTCCAACCCAAAAATACGTACTAGGAAACTTCGCAAAGAACTTCGCCACCGACTTTGTCGCGACGAGCTTCACGATCGCTGATCACGCCTTTACTGGAACTGATGATGCTAATGCCCATCCCTCCGAGTACCGGACGCAATTCTTTGCTGTGGCTGTAAAGCCGACGGCCTGGTTTGCTGATTCGCTTGATCGACTGGATCACACGCTCGCCGTTGGGGCCGTACTTCAATTCCAGGCGAAGAGTCGGCGAAGGATTTTCTTCGTCAACTTCTTTCCAATCCCAGATGAAGCCTTCTCGTTTGAGCACATCCGCGATACCACGCTTAACGCGGCTCGTTGGGATGTCTACATACGGCTTCTCAACGCGTACCGCATTGCGAATTCGTGTAAGCATGTCGGCAATTGGGTCTGTCATCATAATTAGTGTTCTCCCCTTTGAATTACCAACTGGCCTTGCGAACGCCTGGGATCAACCCGATGTTGGCGTTTTCGCGAAAACAGATTCTGCACAAACCAAACTTGCGGTACACCGACCGAGGACGACCGCAAAACTTGCAGCGATTCTCTTGTCGAGTGCTAAATTTGGGCTTTCGGCCGGCCTTCGCGATTTTTGATTTACTTGCCACGGGCGCTGGTTCCGTTGATTAATTCAGGGTCTTTGTTTTGATTCGTAATATGTGGGTCGGCTGCGTCCAACTCGACAATCGTGACTCTAAGCCGCGTCTGTACTTTTCTTCTTCTCGGCCTTGAACGGCATTCCGAACTGGGTCAACAGGTCACGTGCTTCGTCGTTACTTCGTGCCGAGGTCACGATCGTGATGTTCATTCCCTGAGGACGAGTGAACTTGTCAGGGTTCAACTCCGAAAACACAGTTTGCTCGCTCAAGCCAAGCGTGTAGTTTCCGCGACCATCAAAAGCGTTTCGGTTGATTCCGCGAAAGTCACGGACTCGAGGCAAAACGATCGAAATCAAACGGTCCAAAAACTCATACATCCGTTGCCGGCGTAGGGTGACCATGCATCCGATTGGCATGCCTTCACGCAAGCGGAAACCTGCGATCGACTTGCGAGCCAAAGTTACCACTGGCTTTTGGCCTGTGATCTCGGTCATGGCTTCAACCGCCAAGTCGAGCACCTTTTTGTCGCCAGTCGCCGCACCAACGCCCATGTTCAACGTGATCTTTTCGACACGTGGGATTTGGTGTGGATTTCCGTAGCTATGTTGTTCGGCCAACGCTTTGCGTATGGTCTCTTCATAGCGAACTTGCATTCGTGGTTTGGATTCAGCCATTTTGGCTCAGCTACATCTAATGTGTTGAACGGTTGTATTTTGTTTGCTTTCAAGCCGACGCACTGGACGACTTGCAAGGATCTGCGGCTCGCGTGGCGAACTGATTTGTCCGCCGATGTCACCGACTACTACTTCGCGTATTTCGCTCGTGCTGGAGCAACTTTGCCCAACGTCGCACCACTCTTTTTGGCGAAACGCTCTTTGCTGCCATCCGCCAAGTAGCGAACGCCCACGCGAGTCGGTGTGCCGGTGGTGGGGTCAATCAACATCACGTTGCTTGCCGAGATGGGCATCTCTTTGTTCAAACGCCCACCCTGTGGATTCTTCTGGCTACGACGAACGTGCTTCCAAACTCGGCCCGCACCTTCGACGACAACCTTATTTTCTTTACGATCGATCTTCAGGATCTTTCCTTTGTGCCCTTTGTCGGCACCCGCTGTCACCTGGACTTCATCATCAACGCGGAAAAACATGGCTAATCTGTACTGGGTTAAAAATTTGGATTGCTTAATCTATCGTGGTTTTCTAGAAAGCCAAGTCTCGAGAGCTCTTCAGAGCCTTGATTCTGGCGACTTTCTGTGATTAAACCACTTCGTTTGCCAAACTAACAATCTTCATGAAGCTTCGGTCGCGAAGCTCACGAGCGACGGCACCGAAAATACGAGTACCGCGAGGCGCCTTATCTTTGTCGATCAACACTACCGCGTTGGTGTCGAACTTGATGTAGCTGCCGTCGGGGCGACGCGTTGGAGTCTTCGTACGCACGATTACCGCACGGACAATCGCCTTCTTCTTGACTTCGCTGCCAGGAATCACGCTTTTGACACTGCAAATAATCACGTCACCCACACCAGCGAATCGGCGGCGGGTGCCTCCGAGTACTTTAATGCACATTACTTGTCGGGCACCGGTGTTGTCGGCAACTTCAAGTCGGGATTCTTGTTGGATCATGATCTGTCGTGGCCAGTGGCCATTCCGCTACTAAACGAAAATTGTATGGGGATTAACGGTGGTTATACCGTTTGCCTCGATCTGAGTTCGTTCGAAAACGAGCCACATCAAAGACATTACGCCTTGTCCGGCTCACCCGCGTGAGTCGCTTCCATGGCTTCCGCCTCGGCCGATGCCTTTCGAGCCGCACGAAGTGCAGCCAAATCGACTTCGGTGCTCTTTTCAAGCACGCGAACGAGTTTCCATCGCTTCAGCTTGCTAAGTGGCTCGGATTCGATGATCTCAACGCGATCGCCAGCACCCGATTCGTTGTTCTCGTCGTGGACGTAACAAATCGTCCGACTGCGAACATACTTCTTGTACTTAGGGTGTTTGACGACACGATTGATCTCGACACGACGAGTTTTGCTCATCTTGTCGCTGGTCACGGTTCCGGAAACAACGCGCTTTGGCATAGGTCTTTAGTACCCGTTGGCGGACGGGCAATTAGGAGTTAGTTGTGTTCGCCTTGGAACGCTCTGTTTGGATCGTTTTGACCCGAGCAATCGTGCGGCGGTTTTTTCTGATTTCGCTAGGAGTGTTGAGTCGTTCCGATTGTGACTGGAACCGCAAACGAAACAGGGTCTCACCCGCTTCTTTTGCTGTTGCTTCCAGCTGATCGTCGCTCATCTCGCGAAGTTCGGTTGTCTTTGTCATAGCTTTGAAATGTCTTAGGTGTTGGCGAACTATCGCGACGACCATCAATTTGGCCGCCGCATCGGACTCACATTATGCAGTGCGTCGTTCGACAAACCGAACTTTCACCGGCAGTTTGCTCGCTAAACGTGCGAAACAGACTTTGGCTTGTTGTTCGGTTACACCACTGAGTTCGTATAAAATGGTTCCCGGCTTCACGACCGCGGCCCAAAAGTCTGGCTCTCCCTTACCTTTACCCATACGAGTTTCCAACGGTGTGCTGGTTACTGATTTCGTAGGGAAGATTCGGATGTAAAGCTTTCCTTCGCCGCGGACGTATTGCTGGGCAGCGATACGACCGGCTTCAATCGTCGTGGCTCGAATCCAACCCGCATCTAGCGATTGAATACCGTAGTCACCGAAGACGACTGTGTTGCCGCGCGTCGCGCTACCTTTTATGCGACCTCTTTGGCTTTTTCGATGCTTGACCCGCTTGGGCATCAGCGCCATCGGATTCGTCTCCGTAAGTACCTTGATTAATCCAAACCTGAATCCCGATGTGCCCCTGTGGCGTCATCGCTTCAGTCGTTCCGTAATCGATCTTCGCTTGCAGGGTGCTCAACGGAATTGAACCCGCAATTTGTTTCTCACGGCGAGCCATTTCAGCTCCACCAAGACGGCCTGCCAATTGGATCTTGATCCCTTTAGCTCCGGCGTCCATCGTCTGCTCAAGCGACCGTTTCATCGTGCGACGAAAACTTGATCGTTTGGCCAGTTGTTGTGCGATATCTTCGGCCACCAACTGAGCTTGCAGCTCGGGGCGTCCGACTTCTTCGACTTTCAAGTTGATCCGGCGTCCGATCAAGTTCTGAAGCTCAGCTTGCAGGATCTCAATTTCTTGACCCTTCTTGCCGATGATCAGACCAGGTCGTGCGACGTACAACATCACTCGAACTTCGTCTCGCGTTCGCTCGATCTCAATGCGATCGATGCCCGCGTTCTTGTATTGTGTCTTTTTGGGGTGCTTGGTGATGAAATTTCGCAACTTGCGATCTTCCACCAACAAGTCCGCAAAGTCCTGCTTCGACGCATACCAACGACTGTTCCAGCCGCGGGTAACGCCTAGTCGAAACGCAATCGGGTTGACTTTTTGACCCATAACTTAGGACTCGTGTGTTCTTTTCTAACGGGATTGGTGTGATTTCGCCGCTGCTTTCGCCGGGCGAAGCAATCGATTCGTCAAATTTGGTCGGGTTAAACTTCGTCAATCGGCGTCAAGCCAACATGAATGTGGCTACTTCGCTTCTTGATCATGAACGCGGTACCGCGAGCACGAGGTCGGATGCGTTTGAGCATCGGACCGCCGTCGATGCGGACATCGGTCAGCACCAACTCTTCAGTCCGGTGACTGCGGCCATCGTTCTGGTCGGGATCTTGTGCGTTGCCGATTGCACTCTTGATGCACTTTTCAAGCATTCTCGCACCACGTTGGGGTTGAAACTTGAGCGTGTCGAGTGCTTCGTCGGCGTACATGCCTCGGACCAAGTTCGCCAGAAGACGCACTTTTTGTGCGCTGATTCTCGCGTTCCGGTAATGTGCTGTGAAACTTGCCATAACTTATCTCGTGTTCGGTTGCACCAACGTGTTACTTCTTGCCGCCCTTGCCGCCGTGACCCTTGAAGGTTCGCGTCGGAGCAAATTCGCCTAACTTGTGACCAACCATGTCTTCGGAAACTAGCACCTTCACGTGCTTGCGACCGTCGTGAACCATGAACGTGATGTTCACGAACTCAGGCACGATCGTGCATGCACGAGCCCAAGTCTTGATTGGTTCGGCACGTGCACCATCGAGTTGCTTTTGGACCTTGAAGAACAACTTCGGGTCGACGAACGGGCCTTTTTTGCTGCTGCGGCTCATAAATCAATCAATTTCAAAATGCCAGGTTCAAACCGACAACGTTTTAAACCCAGAGGAAAATGTTCCTGGTGAATGTCTTACTTGTGTAGCTTCAACTGGCCATAACGACGACTCTTGCGTCGACGTACGATCGAGCTGTTGCTTGGTTTGCGCTTTTGGCGAGTCGCTCCACCCTTGGCACTCTTGCCTTGAGGGCTAACTGGGTGACGACCACCCTTGGTTCGACCTTCACCACCACCGTGCGGATGGTCAATCGGGTTCATCGCGGTACCGCGAACATGAGGCCGACGTCCCAACCAACGCGAACGACCGGCTTTACCAAGTCGAACGTTCATGTGATCGCTGTTGCCAACCTGACCGATGGTCGCTCGGCAAACACTTGGAATACGACGGATCTCACCGCTTGGCAATGAAATTTGAGCCCAATCTGCTTCGCGAGCCATCAATGTTGCTTGCGTGCCAGCGGATCGGCAAAGCGTTGCTCCGCGACCTGCACGCAATTCAATGCAGCAAACCGAAGTTCCCAACGGGATGTTCTTCAGTGGCAAGCAATTGCCTACAACCGGTGCGGCGTCAGGGCCATTGTGTACGGTATCGCCAGCTTTGAGGCCAGCGGGTGCGACAACATAATTCTTTTCGCCGTCAGCGTACTTCAGTAAAGCGATACGCGCCGAACGGTTAGGATCATATTGCACGGAATCAACTACCGCCGGCATCCCGTCTTTCTGACGACGGAAGTCGATGACGCGGTACATTTGCTTGTGTCCGCCACCACGGTGACGTGCTGTGATCTTGCCCTGGTTGTTGCGGCCGCCCGTTTTTCGCTTCTTACGAAGCAAATTACGCTCTGGCTTGGCACCAGGAGTCAAATCGGCAAAGTCGCTTACTGACGCGTTTCGGCGTCCAGCACTTGTCGGTTTGTAGACTCGGATTCCCATGATGATTCAGTCAGCAGTTAACAGTTTGCAGTGGTCAGTTATGTTCGATGTCGCAGCGAAGTCGCTGCAAGTATTGGCTAGAAGAAGTCGATACGGTGATCTTCGCCCAGCTTGACAATCGCCTTCTTCCAATCGGCGGTGCGGCCGGCTCGGAAGCGGTATCGCCGTGACTTGCCCTTCCGTGTCTGTGTTCGAACCTTTTCGACTTTGACGTCAAATAAAGTTTCTACAGCCTTCTTCACGTCGAGCTTCGTCGCGTCGCGGTGAATTTGGAATGCGTATTGGTTATTTCGGCTTGCCCGGTGTACCCCTTTTTCAGTCACGAGCGGGCGAAGCAGAACCTGGTGGGGTTCTAGCTCGATCGGACTTGTGGGTGCGGGTGGTTTGATGTGTGCCATTGTTTCTTCGCTCGGCTAATACGTTGTTTGTTCTGCGGTTGCGACTGTTCGATCCGATGGGCTGTGCCATCAGTTTCGATCGCGGACGAGTTTTGCTTTCGCTCTACTCGTCACTGGCTTGCGTGCCAGCGAACGATCCGTCTTTGATCTTGTCCATCGCGTCCTTGGTGACCAGCATCCGCTTGGGACGCAAGATTTCCAACGCGTTGAGGTCGCGAACCGGGTGGACGCTGACGCCTTCAATGTTGCGGCCGCTCTTGTAAACAACCATGTCTTGGTCTGCGGTGGCAACCAAAGTGCTCGACCCTTCCAGGCCCAATGCCTTCAAGATCGTCGCCATCTCTTTGGTCTTTGGCTTTTCGAACCCAAGGCTGTCGATAACGAGCACTTCGCCGTCATCGATCTTGGAGCGGATTGCCATGCGAGTCGCCAACCGGATTGCCTTCTTAGGCAAACGGTAGCTGTAATCACGTGGCTTCACAGTTCGAGCTACACCGCCACCACGGCGAATGTTGGTTCGCTTGCTGCCGGCACGAGCGTTGCCCGTACCTTTTTGGCGATACATCTTCTTCGTTGTACCGCTCACTTGGCCGCGAGTACGAGTGTTGTGTGAACCTTGGCGTTTGTTCGCCTGGTACATGACAACAACATCGTGCAGCAACTGCTTGCTGACGCGGTTCGCGATTGTCTCGGTATCAATATCGTACTGACCGACTTCGCCGCCGGTAGCATTGTAAATGGTTAGGGATGCCATCGGATGCTTTAACCCACTTTGTTAGTTTGGCGGACCGAAACGAAACCACCATTTGGACCGGGAACTGCACCGCGGATGAGTAACAAGTTGCTCTCGCCGTCGATACGAACCAATTCCAGGTTTCGTACAGTCGTCTTTGTGTTGCCGTATTGACCTGCCATTGCAAGGCCCTTGAAAACGCGACTCGGTGCTGCTGAGCAACCCGTGCTACCCGCGTATCGGTGACATTTCTTGACACCGTGCGACGCTCGTTGCCCAGCAAAGTTGTGCCGTTTCATAACGCCTGAGAAACCGCGACCTTTACTTGTGCCTGTCACGTCGACTTTTTTGACTTCAGCGAACTGGTCAACCGTAACAGTTGCGCCCACTTCGAGGTCGCTTTCGCCACGAAATTCGCGAACAAATCGTTGTGGCTCGCAGCCAGCCTTGGCAATCGCTTCAACGCCAGCGGCGGCGCGATTTTTGGCTCGTTTGCTATCTAGCTTTGCGACATGGCCTCGCTCGCTGCGAATCGCAAGGCGGCGTGGCTTATCTTCGAATCCCAATTGAACTGCTCGGTAACCGTCACGCTCTTCGTTGCGAAGTTGCAGGACATGGCAGGGGCCCGCTTGGATAACCGTTACCGGTACCGACGTGCCGTCTTCCAGGAAGACCTGAGTCATCCCGACCTTTCTGCCGAGAATTGATGGTGACATATAATTCATCTCGCCCCGTCATTTTGCGGGGCGTCCGTCGTTCGTGTTTTGGAACCCAAGATCGCCGAGCCGAACCTGAAGAGACCGGGCTGCGTCGCTAATCAATAGCGAGGCAAGACTCTGTGGTTATCGACTCGACTTCCGTTCATTTCGGAAACCGTTGCTTCTTAAGACTGAGTACAAATGGTGCCGCGGAACAGCCAACGAAACGTCAGAGGGTTTCGGAAGAGTTGCCCTTTCATCGGGGCAACAGGTAGTTCCACTCGGCGATTGACCAGTCGGCTTAGCGTGCTGATGCCTTGATTTTGATATCAACACCGGCCGGAAGGCTTAACTTGTTTAACGCTTCGATCGTCTTGGCGGTAGCCTGGACAATGTCGATTAGACGCTTGTGCGTCCGGATCTCGTATTGTTGACGAGATTTCTTATTTACAAAAGGACCCGACAATACCGTGTATCGCTCAATGCGAGTCGGCAACGGAATCGGTCCGTGTACTTCACTGTGTGTTCGCTTTACCGTATCGACGATTTCCTGTGCGCTAATGTCCAGCACAGAGTGATCGTATGCTTCCATACGAATTCGGATAACCTCACTAGCACCGGCTGACACGTTCGCAAGTCCGTCGAAAAATAGGGTAAGGAATGTTGTTGTATCAGTGCCGTTTGTTCCAGTTGTTTGGACTGGCCGAGCACGATAGAACTCTATGGTCCCGGAGCGGATATTCGCCCAGGTGGAAGGCGGAGAATTTACGCGCGATTCCGATTTGCGTCAACGGCTGTTGAACGTTTCGTGAAAATTCTTTTCAATTTCTTTATCAGTTAGCACGTCATTTGAGGCGGCCCGGCAATTTAGGAGGTTCGATTGCATCGCAAACGTGGGATAATTCGAGGTTTTACGCTTTTGCTTGGCCTGGTGCCGTTTGGCTTGTTAATTACCGCGAGCCAACTGAGCCCGAGCCAGCAAGGGCTCGGTACGCATCAACAGCTCGGCCTTCCACCCTGCTCCTCACGAATCATCTTCGGTTTTCGCTGTCCCGCGTGCGGAATGACCACTTCCTGGTCCTATTTCACGCAAGGCCACTGGTTGCAAAGTGTCCAGTCAAATTCGGGCGGTTTTTTGCTGGCAATTGCCGCTTGTGTTGTCGTGGTAACATCGGCAGTTTGCGTTATTAAGCCAGACTTTGACGTCATGCGGTATCATAAGCAGGTGGGCGTTGCCGCGATCGGGATCACATTGGTCACGCTGGTGGATTGGGTATTTCGTCTCTATCAGTGAACAACCGCGAGCGAATGACAGCGACTGATCTGATTGCTATCGGCGGTCAGCGTGATTCAATCCAGCTATCGTCACCGATTTATAAAATCGGTGTGGCGTAGAGTCCGTGAAAAAGCGTATGCAGTGACTTTGACACTCTTTAGCTTTAATAGGAATCGCCTTTTTGCCGCTGTGTTGTCGCAGTCGGCATCGGTTCGGTGATGCGAAAGGATTCGCTAACAATGACAAAACCTACATTTGCTCAATCCACTGCCGCCGTCACCGGTATCGGCCTCCTGCTCTTGATGCTCCTGGTGACGCAGACAGGCTGTCTAGGTCTGATGTCCAACGTTATTCACGCAGTCGGGGCGGACAAAGTGCCTGCCGATTACAAGGATGCGAAAAAGCTGCAAAAGTGCCGGCTCGCAATCGTCACACTAGCCGACAATAGCGAGTATTCGGACAACATCTCGGCCCGATTGTTAAGCCGTTATGTCGGCGAAATCCTAACGCGAGAATTGTCCGACGTGCGTCTGGTTCGTGAAGACGAGATTGCGGATTGGCGAGACAGCAACGGCTGGGACAAGGTTGACTTTGCAG
>CAXBHV010000039.1:0-14263 GCA_963974855.1 uncultured Rhodopirellula sp.
ATCGGCTAAGGTTCACTTCGAATCACTCGGGCCATCCTCGCTGGTCAAAGCCACCCGATTAATCGACCAACAACTCTGCAGCGTCTCCGAATCGTTCGACTTCTTACTACAAGTCACGCCGACCAATGCGGACGAAGCTTGGAAGCAATTTCGCGACAGTCACTATCGCGAGCTACCGACGCTTTATTACCGCCCCTTGCCTTACCACCCCAACGTGCTCAAACGCCGCTTGTTCGACATTGAAATTGAACGCGTTGAAGATCCCACATTGGCTCATCTGTTTTGGGAAAAGCAAAACGAGGTCGATCGACAATTAACTGCTTTGCGAGATCTCGACCAACCCGATACGGCAAAGCCTTTGTCGCATCCCTCACCGTTTTTGAGCACCAGTCTGCAATTGTATGGTCGCCCCGAAGACGCCCTGATCACGCTGGCCAAAGACATTCTGCGAACGATCCTGCCTAACCCAAAACCCAAATCGAAATCGGCTCACTGCATCACCAGTAGCGAAATCATTCAACGAGCGCATGATGAAATCGACTACTACCACACCAAAATGAACGAGTTCACTGCGACCGTTCAGATATCAGATTCAATCGCCTCGGGAATCATGGTATCCCAAGACCGGTTGCTAATCTCGAGCAAAATTAAACTCGCGGCGAAACGAGTGGAATCGTTGCTGCACCACGAAATCGGCACCCATCTGCTGACGTATTTCAATGGTCGCTGCCAACCGTTTCAACAATTGTACGCGGGGTTGGCAGGCTATGAAGAATTGCAGGAAGGTTTAGCCGTGTTGGCTGAATACTTGTGTGGTGGGTTGACCAAACGACGCTTGCGAACACTTGCCGCACGAGTGATTGCAGTCGACTCGATGACTGCCGGAAACTCGTTTGTGGAAACGTTCAGCTTGCTCCACAAAAAACACCGATTTGCGCCCCACACCTCCTTCACCACTACCCTTCGAGTGTACCGGGGCGGAGGCTACACCAAGGATCTGATCTATCTGCGTGGACTGCGAGATTTACTCGATTACTTGGCGGCGGGGCACGAAATTGAACCGCTGTACGTGGGCAAGATTGGTTTGCAACACGTGCCGTACGTACAAGAACTGCGGCGTCGTGGGATCATTACACCTCCCCGTATTTTACCTCGTTTCTGGAACGACACTCGCATCCGTGATCGGCTCGAAGCCTGTCGCGGCAAGTCGGTCCTTGATCTTATGGAGACCGACCGATGAAGATTGGGTTTGTAGTGAACGACGTAATGACCGAACAAGCCGCGTACACGACGACGCGGCTAGCGATGACCGCCGTGAACATGGGACATCAAGCCTACACACTCGGTGTGGGTGATTTTGTATACGCACCTGATGGAGCCATCCATGCGTCCGCCCGCACGGTCAATGGCGAACGTTATGAATCACTCGAAGATTTTATCGGTGAACTGCAGGATAAAGAATCCGACAGCGTGACGATATCACTTGATGACCTCGACGTCCTGCTGCTTCGCAATGATCCATCGGACGACGCGGCAGAGCGTTCATGGGCTCAAACCAGTGGCATCTTGTTTGGACAACTCGCTGCGGCGCGAGGTGTAATCGTGCTGAACGATCCTGAAAATCTAGCCAATGCGATCAACAAAACTTACTTCCAGCATTTTCCCGAAGAAGTCCGCCCTAAAACGTGCATCAGTCGTGACGTCAAACAAATCAATTCGTTTATCGAATCGCAAAACGGCAAAGTGGTGATCAAACCGCTGCAGGGATCGGGCGGTCAAAGCGTGTTTCTGATCAATGAAGACGAGAAAGCAAACCGCAACCAAATGATCGAAGCGGTGCTGCGTGATGGTTACTGCATCGTTCAAGAGTATTTGCCGGCCGCAGTCGATGGCGATGTCCGAATGTTCGTGATGAATGGACGACCGCTGTGGCACGAAGGCGCTTATGCTGCATTTCGCCGAGTCAACAAAACGGGCGACGCACGCAGCAATATGCACTCGGGGGGCAAGAGTGAAGCGGCCGAAGTGACCGATCAAATGCTGGAATTGGTGGAAATGGTACGTCCCAAACTCGTCCGCGACGGCATGTTCTTAGTTGGCCTGGATATCGTCGACGACAAGTTGATGGAGATCAACGTGTTTAGCCCTGGCGGACTTGGCAGCAGCCAGCATTTGACGGGCGTCGACTTCACCGTCGCCATCATTCGTGATTTACAACGCAAAGTCCGATACAAGCAATATTACGGATCCCGCATCCGAAATATCGATCTTGCGACGCTGTAATCGAAGGGTCCGTCACTGTACCGCGTGACCAAGCCCAATCTCTCGCTCCCCCATCGGCTGGAAATCGAGGTGTTTAACGACGAAATTAACGGAAATACCCGGGGGGAATTGACGAAAACCACTTCACTGCATTCAATTTGATAACGCTTCAACGTTTGTAAGGTTTGGAAGGTGGTGATATGGGTGTCAAATCAATGGTGGGCAAGCTCGACGGGCTACTTCGCGTAGGCGAAGCGGCCGAGTATCTGAGCGTGACGTCAGAAACGCTGCGAAACTGGGACAAATCGGGCCGACTGGTACCGACGAGGCATCCGGTGACTGGATATCGGTATTACCGGCGAGAGGACCTCGACGCGTTTCTCGCAGCCATCATCGCCAAACGCGGGCACGAGTGAAATTCATCAAGCACGGCGGGGTCGCCGAACGCAAATGGGATCATACCGATGATCTTGATCAGCAAAGCACAGACGGGGCGGCGGCAATGGTTAGTCGCCGGCAAGGAACAGGCGTATGAATCGAGACACAAGTTTTGGCCAAAATCATGTTGGCGTCCACGCACCATTGATCGTGGGCGTGGGGGCATCCGCAGGCGGTCTCGAAGCCTTCCAGGAACTGTTGTCAGCCATGGGCGACAGCCCCGGTGTCGCCATCGTTTTTGTTCAGCACCTTGACCCTCAAAGCAAGTCGTTGTTAGGCGAGTTGGTTTCGAAATCGACGTCGATGAAGGTGATTGACGTCGCGGATCGAACACCACTGGTCGCCAACACGGTTTACATCAGTCCGCCTCAGAAGTTGATAGAACTTCACAGTGGCGAGCTACGCATCCTGCATTCTCAGAACGAAATTCGCCGCACATCGACGATCGACCACTTTTTCCACTCCATTGCCGAAGAGCAACAGGACCGTGGACTTGGTGTGATCTTGTCGGGCACCGGCAGCGATGGCACGTTGGGGCTAAAAGCAATCAGCGATCGTGGAGGGCTGACCTTCGCTCAAGACCTCGAATCCGCTAAATACGATTCGATGCCGAACAGTGCTGCGACGACGGGGGTAGCAGACCATATCATGCCTCCGCGTGAAATGGCCGCAGAAATACAGCGATATGCTCTACACCTAGCGAATCAAGTCGATTCAACATCGGCGGTTCGATTGCATGAGCAGATTGAAGCCGCGATTCCGCAGATAGCGGAATTGCTGATGAAATCGACATCTCACAATTTCCAGCATTACAAAACCACCACGCTCCGCCGCCGTATTCAACGGCGAATGCAACTACTAAAAATTGCGGCAGCGACCGACTATATCGACTATGTGAAGCAACACGAAAACGAGGTTCAAGCATTATTCCGTGACCTGCTGATTGGCGTCACTGCATTCTTTCGTGACCCCGAGACCTTTGAAGTTTTGCGTAGTCAAGTTCTAACAAAGATCTTTGAAAATCGGGCCTCCGATGATGATGTGCGAATCTGGGTTGCCGGATGCGCGAACGGGGCGGAAGCCTACACGATAGCGATGCTATGCCGCGAAGTGATGGACGATATCCAATCGCCGCCAAACGTACAAATATTTGCCACCGATATCGACGAACGTTCGATCGCCATAGCACGTGCAGGCGTGTACCCGCTTGGAATCGAAGACCAGATCAGCCCTGAACGGCTGAAGCGTTTCTTTGTCAAACAAGGAAAAAAGTATCATGTTTCAAAGGAGATTCGTGAGCTCGTCCTGTTTTCAAACCACAATTTGATTAGCGATCCTCCGTTTTCACGTCTAGACCTGATCTCATGTCGCAATCTGTTGATCTATCTTGGACCGCATCTACAGAAAAAACTGATACCGCTGTTTCATTATGCGCTGCGGCCTTCGGGCTATCTGTTTTTAGGGCCGAGCGAGAGTATCACTTCGCATGGAGAATTATTTCGTGCGGTCGATGCAAAATCACGCATTTCACAACGCAAAGGAACCGCGATTGGTTCCGCAACCAGCACTTCCTTCCAGCCGCGAACCACGTCGCAGCGTCAATCAGCAACGACACCGGACGCGTCCGTCGACTTGACGGATATAATGCAAAGAATTGCGTTGGATGAATTCACCCCGAAAACGGCGGTGATTGACGATTCAGGAAAAGTGCTTACCTCGTCGCCCAACATCAAAAAGTATTTGAACCTGACCGCGGGTCCATTTGAAAATAACATCGTCAAGATGGCAGCAAGTGGCTTGCAAATTGGTTTACGGGCAACGATTGCAGAGGCCAAGCGGACGAGTCGCCGCGTTCAGCATGAAAACTTGTCGTTACGCGAGGGCGATCAAGTGCAGCGAGTCATGTTGACAGTCCAACCCATGCCTCGATTAGGCGAAGAAACTCCGTTATTCCTAGTCGTCTTTCACGACATCGGCTTGCCGATCAACCGTGACGCGATCCAAGAACCTTCGAAACACACTCGTCACGATTCCGATGCAATCATCCTGCAGATTGAAAGCGAATTAGAGTCCACTCGCAGTGATCTTGAACTGACGATGCAGGACATGGAAGCCGCTAATGAAGAGCTGAAATCGTCCAACGAAGAACTATTGTCGATGAACGAAGAGTTGCACTCGGCAAACGAGGAGCTCGAAACATCACGAGAGGAAATTCGCTTAAGCCGAGACACCGTTGCAAATTTCAATAGCGATCTCGAGAATCTATTCCGCAGCACCCAGATAGCCACTATCTGTTTAGATGCGAACAAGAACACGATTTGGTACTCTCCCGCAGCGACTCAGATCTATCGTCTGATTAACACGGATATCGGTCGCCCGTTAAGCGACATCTCGCATACCGTCATCGAGATGCCTGAGATCCCGGAAAGCGAAGAACTTCTGCACGAAAACGCTCGAATCGAACACGAGGTCCGAACGAACGATGGACGCTGGTTCCTGAGACGTGTTCTGCCCTACATGCGTGACGAAAAAGCCGATGGAACCATCTTAACGTTCATCGACATCACGCTGCAAAAACAGTCATCGATTCGAATGGCCACCGAACATCAAGTCATCCGACTACTCGCCGATGCCGATTCATTTGCATCCGTGGTTCCGCTAGTAATGAAGACCATTCGCGAAACGTTGAGTGCCGATTTATGTGCGATTTGGTTGCCGGATGATCAGCATCAAGTGCTGCGGTGTGCCGATATTTCGCTGGGGAACAACGATCCAGTGATGGAGCAGTTTGCGGCAAGGAACCAGGAATTCCAATTTGCCAAAGGCGTAGGATTACCCGGCAGGGTTTGGGAATCACTCGCTGCGCAATCGATTGACAACTTGGAACAGGACACTAACTTTTCTCGCAAACATGCCATATCCGCCGGATTGACCCACGCGATGGCGATGCCGATTATTGTGGGGACTGATTTCTATGGCGTGATCGAAATTTTCTCCCGAAGGCGGGGACAATATGAACAGCCTTATTTGTCGATGTTGCAATCAGTTGGCATTGAATTGGGACAGTTCATTCGTCACACCCAAGCCGATGCCAATCTGCGTGACGAGGAAGCTCGCAAGTCTGCAATCCTAGCCTCGGCCTTGGATTCGATCATTACAATGGACGTCAATGGACGGATCGTTGACTTCAATCCAGCGGCCGAAAAAACGTTTGGCTACAAACAACAGGATGTAAGGGGACGACTGCTCTCGGAAACCATTATTCCCGAACAATATCGCGAAGCGCACAGCCGTGGATTGGAACGCTATCTGAAATCGGGTGAATCCACGGTGATCGGACACCGAATCGAACTGACGGGCCAACGTGCCAATGGAGAGCAGTTTCCTGTTGAGTTGGCAATCAACGCCACAAAAACACGTGATGGATCGCCATTCTTTACCGCCTACCTTCGCGACATCACCGAGCATAAACAATTTGTACAGACAATCTTTGATCGAGATGAACGAATCGTTGCGTTGTTGAACTCCACTGCCGAAGGCATTTACGGCATCAATCCCGAGGGGGTCTGTACGTTCGCCAATGCGTCGAGTGCAAAATTGCTGGGGTATGAAGATCCTGAAGATCTCGTCGGCAAACAAATGCACGAACTCATTCACCATACGCAACGCAATGGAAGCCGATACGACAATAGTGAGTGCCCGATCTACGAAGCATTCCGTGTCGGTGCACAGGTACATATCGACGACGATATCTTCTGGCGTGCTGACGGAACTTCGCTTGACGTCGAATATTGGTCCTATCCGATGATCCGTCAAGGCGAGACCATCGGCTGTGTGGTCACTTTTCTTGATGTGACGGATCGCAAAGAAGCCCAGCGGGTTGTTGCCAGACAGAAAGAAGGACTCGAACTATCATTCCGCGCCGGTTGTCTTGGTTCTTGGCAGTGGCACATCTGCGAAGATCGGGTCACTTGGTCTGATCACCTCTACGAGTTACTTGGCTACACAAAGGAACAATTTGTCGGCACGCGGGAAGGTTTCATGCAAGTCATCCATCCCGAGGACCGCGCATTAGTTCAGCAGCGAAACGACGACGCGTTCACTGGCAGTTGCAGAGAATTCGAGATGGAATTCCGTGTCATCCGCGGTGATGACCAACGCATCATTTGGACCTATGGTCGGGGGGTGATTGAGCGTGACGCTCAAGGCAATCCGTTGTCAATCATTGCGGTGGCAAGCGACATCAGCGAACGAAAGAAAACGGAACTCGAAATGATTCAACGAGAGCGGACGCTTTCGTTAGCACTGGATGCGGGCCGAATGGGCAGTTGGGTTTGGGACATCCCCAAAAAACAAATCACATGGTCCGATCGCCTGCATGCCATGTACGGCTACGACAAAAGCGAATTCAAGGGGACACCCGAGGGATTCCTCGAAATTGTGATTCCCGAAGATCACGCAATTGTACAACAAGTGATTGACTCTGTGCTGCACTCGAACTCGGAGCGAGAAGAGTTCGAGTGCCGATGCATACGCGGAACCGATGGGCGAATCATTTGGTCTCAGGTCCACGGCGTCGTGGACCGAGACGAGCATGGCAATGCGCTGCGAATCACCGGCTTTGCCGTTGATGTCACCGAACGCAAGACACGCGAGTTGAACCTAGCATTTCTTGCGGATCTGCAATACGCATTCGTCAACCCGTTGTCAGCTGACGAGATCATTGAACAAGCCTGTTTGCGAATCACCGAATATTTGGATTTGTCGCGATGTACGCTGGCTGAAATCGATGAGGCAGACGAAATGGCGGACGTGTTTTACGAACATGTATCGGAGGCAGATCTTCCTAGCCTAACCGGAGTTCATGGCCTCGCCGATTTTCATGACGATCAAGAGCGAGCGACACTTTTGGCTGGCCATCCGATCGCGATTGATGACTGCCAAAGTCCGTCACGTCCGGTAGCGTTGGCTGACCGTTTTAGCTCCTTCAAAATCGGTTCCATGTTCAATGCAACCTACATCAGCGACCGACGTTTGAAATTCGTATTGTCAGCAATACGGAGCGAACCGCATCAATGGCAAGAGGATGAAAAGGAGTTTTTACAAGAGTTTGCGACTCGTGTTTACGCGCGTCTTGAACGTGCTCGTGCCGAAGACGCACTACGTGAAAGCGAAGAATTCAATCGAACGATCATCGAGAGCAGTCCCGACTGTATCAATGTCCTCGACTTGGACGGTCGCATGTTGACGATGAACTCTGCCGGGATTGCCTCATTCGAAATCGCAGATTTCGAGAACTTTCGAGACGAGCACTGGGAATCGTTGTGGCCCGCAGAAAGTCAACCAAGCGTACGTCAAGCTCTAAACGACGCGATTGCGGGGGGAACGGGCAGTTTCCAAGCGTTCTGCCCTACCGCCAACGGCACGCCAAAGTGGTGGGACGTGATCGTGACCTCGGTGCGTGGTCTGTCCGAGCAAATCAAATTCCTCGTCTCAGTTTCCCGAGACATTACCGAGCGAAAACGCTGGGAACTAGAGCTCGCCGACCGCGAAGCTCACCTGCGCCGTGTGATCAATAACCAATTGGGGCTTGTCGGTGTCATCGGACTTGATGGCAAGTTGTTGGAGGTCGACGATCGTTCGATGAGCATTGCAGGATTGACTCGCGAGGACGTGATTGGCAAACATTTTGCCGAGTGCCCATGGTGGACTTACGACGACGGGGTTGCCAACCAAATGCGTGACGCCATGAATCTCGCATTTGCAGGTGAAACCGTGCGATTCGATGTCGGATTGTATTCCAAGGAAGGTGATCCGTTGATGATCGATTTCATGATGGCTCCGGTTCGGGCCGCCAATGGCAACATCGAATACCTAATCCCTTCGGGCGTTGACATTAGTGATCGCTATGCGGCGCAAATGCGATTAATCGAAAGTGAACGCCGCATCTCGATGGCGCTCAAAGCGGGCGCGATGGCAGCCTGGGAATGGAGTCCAGAGAAGAGCGTGTGGGAAGACTCGCTTTTCCAACTTCTGGGTATACCACGGCAAGAAGATCCATCGTCGGAATTATTCTTCCAAAGCGTTCATCCCGATGACCTTCCTGCACTCAAATCGGTGTGGAAACAGGCGACCGAGAAAGGTGACAACTACGAAACCGAATTCCGAATCATTCGCCCCGACGGCAAGGTGATCTGGTTGGCTGCGGTCGGCACGATCATTCGTGATGAACATCAAAACATCACGCGGATCCATGGCCTGAACTGGGACATAACTGACAAAAAGGAATCCGAGCGACGTATTCTCGCTAGCGAAGAGCGACTCCGTTTGGCACTCAGTGCTGCGGAGTTGAAACTTTGGCAGTGGCACGTCAATGCTGACAAATTCTATCGCTCCGGCGAATTGGGAAAACAATCAGGATTAGAGTCAGCCAAACCAATCGGAGGATTAACTGAATTTCTTGACCTGGTCCATCCCGATGAACGCAGTCACGTCGAACAGACGCTGCGTCATAGCTTGGAAACGGGCACACCGTATCGTTGTGAATACCGCATCCGGCGTTCATCCAAAGATTATCGCTGGGTGATGTCGTTGGCCCATCTCTCGATCAAGGACAGCGATTCACCACTGCAGATGATCGGAGTCGAGTTGGATATTACGACGCGGCGTGAATCAGAAGAAGCGATCAAATTGGCACTCGAAAACTACGAAAGTAGCAATACAAAACTGCAGGGCATTTTCGATGTCACCTCGATCTTTGTCGGCGTCATCGATCTCGAAGGCAACATCAGCGAAGTCAACGAAACAGCCACCGTGGGATGTGGCTACACTCGCGATCAAGTCATTGGCAAGAAATTCTGGGAGTGTCCGTGGTGGCGTCGGTCGGCGAAGGTCCAGGCCACGATTCGCGAGTCGACCCAGCGTGCTGCCGCAGGCGAAACCCTCGAAATGGAACTGGATTACTGGATCGCGGATGGCTCGAAACGCACCGTTCAATTTCGGATTGCCCCGGCGAGAAACGAAAAAGGTGAGGTCACATTCGTGGTACCTAGCGGCGTGGACATCACCGAACGAAAGCGAAATGAGCGAGAAATCCGGCTCAGTGCCCAACGTTTGGGTGTCGCTGCGAAAGCGGCTGGTTTTGGCATGTTGCACGTCGATTTGCGTAATCAAAAGGTCATGTTCTCGCCCGAGTTCAAACGAATCGTCGGCTATCCCGAAGATCACACGTTCCAGATCGAGATGAGCCAAACGCCCTCGTTTGTCTATCCTGACGACGTCGCCGCGTACCGAGAATATTTCCAGCAAGCCTCGCATGCGCGTCGCAAACTGATGACACCGCTGGACCTTCGCATCACTCGACTTGACGGACAACTTCGTTGGGTACGTTTGCAAACCAAAACGTTATGGACCAAAGGCAGCGAAGGCCAGAAGCGACCCTCTCAAATCATCGGCACACTGTTGGACATCACCAATCAACACGAGTTCGAGCAGTCACTTAAAGAAGCTCGTGAACAGGCTGTCGCAGCGAACGAATCGAAGAGTGCTTTCCTGGCGAATATGAGTCACGAAATCCGCACCCCCATGACCGCGATCCTAGGCTATGCCGACTTGATTGCCGAAAAGGTCAATGACGACGAGACGCTATCGCACGTTCGCACGATCCGGCACAACGGTGGATTTTTGCTGGATATCATTAACGACATTCTGGACCTGTCAAAAATCGAAGCGGGCAAATTTGAAATCAGCCAACAACGGTTCGCTCCGAATCATTTGGTCGAAGACGTTCGTTCGATCATGGAAGTCCGCGCAACCGAGAGTAATCTTGAACTTGATGTCGAATATCATGGAAAAATCCCTGCGGAAATCACATCCGATCCCAAACGTCTGAAACAAGTCCTGATCAATTTGGTCGGAAATGCGATCAAATTCACCCCCGAGGGAATGGTCAAAATTGTCGTCCGTTATGTCGACGACCATCGTGAGGACGGAATGCTTTGCTTTGAGATTGTTGACACAGGTATCGGGATGAGCATGCAACAACAGCAACGTTTGTTCCAACCGTTTTCGCAGGGAGATGGTAACGTCAATCGCGAGTTTGGCGGCACAGGACTCGGGCTGGCAATCAGTAAACGGTTGACCGAGATGTTGGGCGGCGAAATCTCAGTCGAGAGCGAATTGAGCAAAGGCAGCAAGTTTACGGTGAAGATCGCCACGGGTGATATTGCTGACGTACAAATGATCCAACCCAAACTGACGATCGAACCACAGCCTAACGAGACGCCTTCAGACCCCGTCAAATTAAACTGCCATGTCTTGGTCGTCGACGACCGACGCGACATTCGTTTTCTCAGCAAATCGTTGCTGAAAAAAGCGGGGGCGAAGGTCAACGAAGCCGAAGACGGAGAAGTCGCAATCCGAATGGTCGAAGCGATGATCAGCCAAGGACGATCCTATGATTTAATCCTGCTGGACATGCAGATGCCCCGACTCGATGGATATCAAACCGCCGAACAACTTCGCAAACTCGGATTTAATGGCCCTATCATCGCCCTGACTGCCGATGCGATGCAGGGCGACATGACCCGCTGTATCGAAAGCGGCTGCAACGATTACCTGAGCAAGCCGATCAACGTCGAGTTGCTGACCCAAATGGTGCACCGATTTACCACCGCAGCTCAATAAAAATTTGATTTGCGGTATGCAGAATGCAGCTTGCTGATCCGCCGATTCCAAAAACAGAGATGCGGTCGTGAAAAGCAAACTCCGCGAACTATAATGGTCCCTTCCACCCTTCATTGGCGAAAAATGCCGTAAGTGAATGAGGCAATGCTGACTCCCGAACAACAACAACGATTCCAAGAAGCGATTAAGCGATTGGGGGGCGACAGTGATTTGCTTATCACCATGGCGATGCTGGTCAGCGAGGATGCTCCGCAAATGCTCAATAATCTGGAACTTCAACTTCACGACGGCCAATTACAGGAAGCTTCCGCCACGGGGCATAGCTTAAAAGGATTGCTGAGTACGTTTGAAACCGGTTCCCCCGTCAAAGAACTTCAGCCTGTCATCGATGCAACGCGTGCTGAGAATCGCGAACGAGCACGCGAGCTATGGCTTGGATGCAAATCTTCCATCGAAACCTTGATCGCATCCATTTCGGAATTGGCCGTTAGCGGCTAATCACTTTTGGCGAACGACGACATTGACCCAACGAGGTACGATCTCGTTAACACTCAATTCGCTCGGAATGTTGGTCAAGGCACGCTCGGTGGACAGGCGTTTGGGGACGCCCAGCTGAACATCTTTCAGTTCGAGCGAAACAGTAATCGTCGAAACATCGAGAATTCGAAAAGCCTTGTCCGATCCCACCAACGTCACTTCGGCATAACTCGATCTTGGTTCCGCAACCACCCAATCTGCGGCCAAATTGCGATATTCGATCGGCACAATGATCGTTCGCTGCAGCGTGGCGGTTTGAAAAGCAAACATAAACCAAAGTAGAATCGACAGCGACAGTGCCGCAAGCCTCATCAGCCAGCGGTCCCACCCCCATCCGCCCCCCGGCTCACTCGTCACCGTCTGGCTAGCTAAGAATTGCTCGAGCTGCTGGGCGAGCCCAGCCGGATCGACTTCCGTCAATTCACCGTTGTGGGCGATCGTGATCGTTCCGCGTTCTTCGGAAACGACCACCACCAAGGCATCACAACATTCCGACAACCCCAGCGCGGCGGTGTGGCGAGTTCCACTGCCTTGCACCTTGATCAGATTCGACGACAACGGCAGATGTAGACTGAGTTGCCGAATCCGCGAGTCTTCGATCAGTACCGCTCCGTCATGCCCCGGCGATTTGGGATGAAAAATACTCACCAACAGCGGTTCACTGATCACGGCATCCACCAAGACCCCGCCACGCATGTGCCGGGTCAGCGGTTCGCGACCAGGAAAAACAATCAACGCTCCAACTCGATCACGAGCAAGCGCTGCAACGGTTTCGACAATCGTATCAATGACGCCCGAGTCAGCGGAATCACGTTTGTCCTGTCGCAACCACCGCGACGAAACAAGCCGCTCGATACCATGGCGAATATCCTGCTGAAAAATCACAATAATTGAAAAGATCACCGCGATGATTCCGTATTGGAAAACCATCGTGGTCAAGTACATTTCCAACCATCCCGCCAATAGATAGAGGGCGGTGAACAGCACAATCACAACGCCCAGAGACTGGGTCGACCGATGTCGCAGCCAAACCAGACCGACATAGATCAATAGCGTCACAATACCGATGTCCAACGCATCGGCTAAACGAACCTGCTGAATCAATTCATTCAAATAGCTCGGCATCGAAGCTCACTTTACGTGATCGCGGTCCAGATCTTTGTTCGCGTTTGCGTCTGAGGTCGAGAGCAGGGTCGAGGTCATAGCGAAAGTCGACAAGACCTTCGGCATTGACAATGTTGACCGAAACGGTTGGCGAGTTTCGCTACTCTGTATTTATACTTACAGCGGTGCGGCGCTTTAAAAATCGATGGTATGCAACTAACGCTGCTTTCGGATCGCGTCAATTAAGTCTGCCTTGTTCATCTTGCTGCGACCCGAAATCCCTAAATCCGCAGCCAAATTTTGCAACTCGTCGACTGTCCGTTCCTCGAGACGCGTATTGGGGTTTCCCGTGCCTTGAGTCGTTTTGTTCGGAGTTCGACCGTCTTGGCGGCGTTGTTTATTCACCGTACGCGCTGCGACCTCTTCGGCATCGTCTTCCGACTTGCCGCGTTCCAATTGGCTCTCTTTGATGTGATCGTACTGTCGCTTATCTTTATCAGACCATTCAGCCATGTTCGTTTTTCTCGCAAATGCCTCTTTCCATCAAACGCAAGGTCAAGCAGCACGACGGTGCCGCACCCCGCTTGACCTTGCACTAAATGAACATCGCATCGAATCCACGACACAATAGAAAGTTAGTGCCATCGATCACGCGACCGGGCCGCGTCGTCCCATCACCAAGCTGATGACAAACAACACCAAGAACACGACGAACAAAATTTTCGCGATACTCGCGGCCGTTCCAGCGACAACGCCGAAACCAAGTGCAGCCGCAATCAACGCGATGACCAAAAAAGTTAATGCCCAACCTAACATCGTAAGCTCCTTAGTTTTAGAAGTGGTGAAAGTGGCGATGAATGCGTCATGCCACTTTCAAAACTGCAGACGCATTTAGTGTGCCATACAGTTGCAGATCACCTAAATCGATCGAACGACAATCCAAAATTCGCAGCAAGACACCCGTCATCCGCTCGGACACAATCCGTCGTTGCGCAAAAGCAGATCAAGTTGAGTGTTTTGGTAGCATCGCCGACAACGACGAACTGAACGCCGCTGCGGGACCCGCTAGGGATCCAAACTGATTCCGCATCAACCATGCTTGACAGAACAACTAGGGATGACCGCATCAATCAGGGCGGGCGGATTGAAAGTAAAAACCGAGAATACACGGTAAAACACGGCACCGAGCGAAAGTGAAGCCGATTCCGATGTTGGATAAACCAGTACACGGCACGCC
>CAXBHV010000040.1:0-14256 GCA_963974855.1 uncultured Rhodopirellula sp.
AGAGCCTCGAAGCAGGAACGAATCCCCGCCTTGGTATCGATTGTCGCTGCGGCCCAATTCCCAGTCCGACATGCAGCCGCTGCCGCACGCAACTGATTGCTAGTTCGAGGCAGCTCGACATCAGCCAAACGAGGACTTCGCCCTAGCCCCGTCTCGGCAAAGGCCGCATCGACCAACGAGTCTTTCGCCGCTTCGATCTTATCGGCGTAGGCCTCCAAGAACTCAGCAATCTTAGCACTCGGAAGCTGACGCAATTCACGAGCTGCGCTGACCGCAGCCTCAAGTGCGGCATCACAGTCCGACCACTCACTCACCGGAAACTCAGCGGCTAACAGCTCGTTCTTATTGGGGTCAGTTGCCTGAAAAGTCTTACTAGAGTCAGCATCACGCCAGCTACCATTGATCAAGACTTGCCGTACGGTTGAATTCGTCTTCGACATTATTAGAAACCTAGAGAGATATTGGAAAAAGGAGGCCCGAGCATCTCGCGAAGAAGCAGCACGAATGCAACCGAAACGAGAGCGAGCATTGGAACTTAAGAAGCGACTAACTGCCTTGAACGATAGGATTGGACAACGTCCCAATCCCGTCGATGGTAATTTGGACTTGGTCGCCAACATGAAGCGTAAAGTCGTTTGACGGAATGATGCCTGTCCCTGTCATCAAGAACGCACCATTGGGGAAATCGTTGTCGCGTCCGAGCCACTGGACAAGATCCTCAAAGCCGCGAGCCATTGCGGCAGCCGACGTTTGCTGATCGAACACGACGCTGGAGTCGCGAATAATCTTCAAATCGATACCGAGATCCGCGACGGGCGGCAATGTGTCAAAGAGAGTGATCCAAGGACCGAGTCCAGCACATTGGTTGTAACATTTCGCTTGCGGTAAGTAGAGCGGATTCTCGCCTTCGATATCCCGCGAACTCATGTCGTTGCCGATCGTCAATCCCACGATCTTTAGCTTGGGACTGAGCACAAGGGTGACTTCCGGCTCGGGCACATTCCAAGTCGCATCCTTGCGAATCCGCAACGGTTGCATGTGACCGCTAACGCGGTGGGGTGTTGCCTTGAAAAACAACTCAGGTCGCTCGGCGTTATAGACGCGGTCGTAACACGATGCAGCGGCTTCGGACTCTTCCATCCGTGCCGCCTGACTTCGCTTGTACGTCACACCGGCAGCCCATACTTCTTGAGCGTCAATCGGCGGCAACCAACGGATCGAATCATCGATCGCAATTGGCGTGTCAGCCTCAAGAGACGAGGCTGTTTGGATAGGGTTTTCCGCGGCGATGATATCCGCCAGCGAGTGGATTGGACCACCGGTTTTCAGGGGAACTAATTGGTCATTATCCACGCGAGCAATCCGCGGCGAGCCTGAGGCATCGATGTATTTTGCGATTTTCATTTCTAAAGGATAACGAAAAGCAAACTGCTGCGGGAGCCATCACCCCAAGTAGAGCCGCCGTAGAGAAACGGACGTCTGCTTATGCTTGGAAGCGAATCACACCACCCACGATCGTATGCGTCACGCGTGCCGATAACTCGTGGCCATCAAGCGGACTACTGATGCAATGCGAGCGGAATTGCGACGCATCGACTCGCCATGTCGCATTGGGGTCAATCACAACGACGTCACCTAGCGAGCCAACCGCCAATGTTCCGCCTGGGATCGCAGCAATCCGGGCTGGCGCGGTCGAAAGCCGATCGATCGCATCGGGCCAAGTAAGAATGCCGTTATCGATCATGAATTTGGAAATGGTAGAGAGCGTCGTCTCAAGTGTCGCGGCACCAAACGGAGCTTGGTCAAGGTCATTCATCTTCTTTTCGCGACTCCGTGGACGATGTCCACTTTGGATCGCATCGATCGTTCCATCGGCAACCGCCTCGCGAAGCATTTCGACGTGACGTTTGCTGCGCAAGGGGGGATGCACTTTGAACCGCGAATCATAAGAACGAAGTTCGGTGTCGAGCAGACAAAGGTTATGCGGGCACACCGACGCCGTTACCTTGATATTGCGGGATTTGACGCGGCGAATCATGTCGACCGCGCCCATCGTACTGACAGGCCCCACGTGCAAACGACCCGACGTTGCTTCGGCCAATCGCACATCGCGAGCAACCGCCAAATCCTCGGCTTCGGTGGCCAGCCCTTTCAAGCCGAGCGTCAACGAAACCTGACCCTCGTGCATCACCCCGTTCTCTGCGATTTCGGGGACCTCGGGAATATCAAAGATAACACGATTGAGCATCCGGCAATAATCAAGCGATCGCTTCAGCAGTGCATCGTTTGCGATCGGCCGCGGCGCGTCACTAAACGCGACCGCCCCAGCCTCGGCCAACAATCCAAGCTCGGCCATCTGCTCGCCTTCGCGTTGGCGACTAAGACATCCAATCACGTGAACGCGAACGCCATTGGCACGTGCCGCCTTTTGACGCACAAACTCTACGGCACCAGGCGAATCAATTACCGGTTCGGTGTTTGCGGTGCACAAAATCGAGGTAAAACCCCCCGCCAATGCTGCATCGCTGCCGGATTGGATTGTTTCGTCTTCCTCATTGCCGGGCTCACGCAATTCGACCCCGAGATCAACTAGACCAGGAGCCACAATACAGCCCGTCGCATCAATGCGTTGACACCCGGCCGGGATTTGCGAAACGCTGGGATCAATCGCAGCCACCAGCCCGCCACGAATTAGCAAACTTGCCTGACGATCCACTCCTTGGCTAGGGTCAATCAACCGCCCGTTTTCAATCAGCAAATCAGACATAGTGGATAGGTTCAGCCTGTGTCGTTGAGTTTGATGCGTCCTTGGCCCCCGAGAGCAACCACAACGCGGCCATTCGCACCGCGATTCCGTTGGTGACTTGTTCAAGAATCACCGATTGAGGCCCATCCGCGACCTCCGGTGTAATCTCGACGCCTCGATTGATCGGCCCCGGAGCCATGATCAAGATGTTGTCTTTTGCCCGTCGCATACGAGCCCCGTTCATCGCATACAGCGCCGCGTATTCATGCACACTTGGGAAAGGACGTGCCTTTTGACGCTCGAACTGAATTCGCAACAAGTTCAGCACGTCACAGCGATGCAAAATCGCATCAAGATTGTGCGCCACCTCAAACCCTAGCTCTTGCCAACGAGGGCTGACCAAGGTCGGAGGGCCACAAATGATCACGTGAGCGCCGAGTTTGCTGAGCCCCCAAATGTTGCTACGTGCGGTGCGGCTATGCGAGATGTCGCCGACCAACGCCACAGTCAATCCATCGAGTCGCCCGCGATGTTGGCGAATCGTCAACATATCGAGCAGCCCCTGCGTCGGATGCTCGTGCGGACCATCGCCCGCATTGATCACGCAACAGCGAAGTTCGCGGGCCAGCAGATGAGGGGTGCCAGGAGTCACGTGCCGAGTGCAAACCCAATCCACGCCCATCGCCTCGATGGTTTTCGCAGTGTCCACAAAGGTTTCCCCTTTGGCGACACTGCTTCCACCGCTGCTAAATTCCACGGTATCGGCCCCAAGCCGCTTTGCCGCCAGCGAAAAACTGTTGCGAGTCCGAGTACTATTCTCGAAAAACAGATTCGCAAGCGTTTTTCCCAGAGAGAGCTTGTTCCGGCATCCCCCCGTCATATCTTTGAGCGTTTGAGCTGTATCCAGAAGAATCTGGATTTCAGCGGCTGAGAGACTTTCCAGATCAAGTAAATGACGCCGATGCCAGCCTGCTGGAAACGCTAAGTCGATTGCATCCGCCTTGGACATCTTTTCGATCTTCAAACAGTGAAGGAATTTCAGAAAGGATTGTGGCGTCACGTTACGAGATTTCACGGTTTTCCGCGAGCACCCTGGATCAAGTTTTTGGGCTCGGGCCACGCGATGACCGGCTCGATTTGACTGCCATCTATTTTGTTAACGGCACGGCGCGAGCGGCTCACTAAATTATCTGGACCGAAACTCTTGGCGAGTTTCGCTACCTCAAAATAGGCTGAAACGCAGTTAGGCAGGAGTCATTCAGTAAATTGGCCGTTTTGGCGCTAGCCACGGTTCCGACGCTGAACCGGGGCTAGCGCCAAAACGGAACGCTGTGAAGCATTTCGTAGCGGAACTCGTCAAGAGTTTCGGGCATCCCGGACAGTCAACGAAAGTCTTGACGACTTCCGCTACGTTGAAACGCCGCAATTCACGGAAAAAGAATGCTTCACAGCATTGGGCCAAACGGCTAACAGGATTTCACCCAATGATTCCTGCCTACCTGCTTAGCGAACTGTTGATTTGATCGAAATGCTAATCGCTGCGGTGAGCTGCGGGCCGTAAGGCACCGGGTAATACACTACACCCGGCCGCTCACGCGTCACGGCTCACAAGAACAAACGAAACTTAGTCCTTGCTGCTCTTTGCCAAACCAACGAGCGATAACCAGCCTGCAATCCACAGCAGGCCGCCAATCGGGGTCACTGCCCCCAACCATGGCTTATTCAGGGCGACAAGCAGATAGAGACTGCCGCTGAAAAACAGGATCCCTAGCAACATCAACCAAGCTGCAACGCGGCGCACGCGGTTCGACCCAAACGGTATCGCCGCGATCACAATCAGCGCAACTGAATGCACGAGGTGATAGCGAGCCCCCACATCAAACTGGCCGCTTCGCTTGGCGATTGTTTCCGCATCGAGCCCACGTGACTGCAGAAAGTCCCCTAATCCATGGGCACCGAAGGCGCCGATCAACACTGCCAACGCACCACAAACAGCAGCGGCAACCAAAATCCGCTTTTGAAGGGCGATATCGATCACGACTCGAGCAACTTGTTCACTGCTTTGATCAAACGGTCCATCGGAAATGGCTTGCGGATATAGTCACTCACGCCGAGCAATTCCGCGTACGCCTTGTGACGACTTCCCTCATTGCCCGTAATCATGATCACCGGCAACGGGACGTCTCGAATTCGCCGTAGTTTCTCAAGCACAAGAAAACCACTTCGCTTGGGCATCATCATGTCCAAGATCATCAAATCGGGATTCTCGCGTTCGGCAAGTGCAAGCCCTTGATTTCCATCGCGTGCGACTACGACTTCGTGTCCTTCGCCTTCGAGCGCGTAACGAACCGATTCAATGATCTCATGATCGTCATCCACGATCAAAATTCGCTTGGCCCCCGTCGACGCTGCAGCGGACGGTACAACATCACTCTTTGAATCGGGGCTCTTGTCGATGGCATCGTCGCTACTGTTCTCGCGGGTCATCGTTTCTCGTTCTGGCAAAGCGGAATCAAGCGAAAAGACTGTCTGTGGGAGACAGTCCGTGGCAGGTGGGACGCGTCAGCATAGCTTACCAGATGACGAAGCAACACGTCTGCATAAGCGAAAGGAACGCAAAATCAATCGGAGGGGGTCAGACGAAACAGGCGGGGCAGTGATGGACGGGTCCGCACCATCGCTGTGCTCTATCTCGTTTTGTGCACAATTCAATTGCAAAATTGCACCCACAACCGTGCAAGATTCGACAACCTTGCACCTGCAACGAACCACTAAAGAATCGCGACAGTGCCGTCAAATTCACACAAATCGACGAAGAAAGCAATACGGCGGCAATTTACGATCGCAGAATTGCTTTGGAGCGCATTCTAAGCAGGAATCATTGGGGAAATCCCGTTAGCCGTTTGGGCACTAGCCCCGGTTGAATGCCGGAACCGTGGCTGGTGCCAAAGCGGCCAATTCACGGAAAGACTCCTGCCTAGCTGCCTAGTTGGATGAGAACTGGGTTGGCGAAGTCGCCCAGCAGTCTTTTGAAGTGCCGCTAGCGCCCGCCACGACATTGCCCATGATCCACTGATTGACGTCTGCCAACGCCACCGTATTCATCTCGTCATCGTCTCGATATTGACGCACCTCAAGCTGGGCGCGAATCATCATCGCACGACGCATGTCTTCATCGAGATGCGATGAATCAAACATCGCATTTTCGGTCGCCCACTGCCAAAGCATTGGTAGACGTCGCTCGCGGAGATCTGACAAATTCGAGAGGGCACTGCAACCGTTTGGCATTCGGCCGCCCAGCGATACCACCCCTGCAAAACGTTTCGGATCGCGAAGTGCGATTCGCATTGCCATCGCTCCTCCGCTTCGATAGCCCGCTAAAACGATTCGTGAAGCGTTCACCGAAAACTGTGCCGACGCCTCATCGATTGCTTGCATTACATTTTCGTAAGCGGTTTGAATCGCTCCGGGACGCGTTCGCCACTCGAAGCGATGACCGACGGAATCGATCGCACAGCTTGCACGCACGCCGACGGCCACGAAATTTCGCAAACTGATGTGGGGCATCACTTGCGTAACTTGGTTCTCGTTAAAGCCATCGCTATGCAGCCAAACCACAAGTGGATACTCGTAATTGGACTCATAATGCAGCGGCAAGAAGAACGTGGTGTGTGCCCCCACACCCTTAAATTGATCAAACGGAGATTGCAAACCGTCGGTCGTATCGTCGTCGGAGACGGAATCGTACCAGGATGCGGCTTGAAAATAGCTATCCGAATTGTCCTGAGCAGGACCGGAAGATTCGTGGGTTGGAGGAGTGTCGCGAGGGGCTTCTTTCGATTGGGGAATCCCCCTAATTGCCGAAGAATAAAAACGACTCATAACCAACCGAATGTTAGAGGAAGGCCCCGCCCAAGGTTGCTCGAAGAGTCAGCGGCACGCAGAAATTGCCGTGCCAAAAGAATCAATTCGAACAACGCCACAGGTGCGTTTGATGGATGTCATAAACCTATGCGTAATCGCTTATCGATGTCAACGCTGAAGCCGATTCTTCAGCGAAAGAACTACAAGTTCTGTTAAGACGATAGCAATTGATCCATCGTTGCAACCAAACTCTTTACGGCATCCACACTGTTCTGGAAATCCGCTTTTTCGGAGTCAGTCAAATCGAGTTCGATAATTTTTTCGACCCCGCCACTTCCCATTACCACAGGGACACCAACGTAGTATCCACCGACCCCATATTCGGAATCACACAGAGCGGCGACAGGAATCACCCGCTTCTTATCGCGAACGACCGCTTCAACCATCTGGGCACATGCGGCGGCGGGTGCGTAGTAGGCGCTGCCGGTTTTCAACAGCGACACGATCTCGGCTCCACCCTTGCGAGTGCGTTCAACGATTTCATCCAAGCGAGCACGATCGATCAACTGCGTCACAGGAATTCCGCCGACGCTGGTGCAGCTTGGGATCGGAACCATGGTGTCGCCATGTCCACCCATCAACAGGGCGCTGATGTCTTCGATGCTGACGCCCAACTCCATCGCCAAAAAGGTTCGGTAACGAGCGGTGTCCAAGACGCCGGCTTGGCCCACAACTTTGGCCTTGTCAAATCCGGTGACTTTCCACATTTGTTGCACCATCGCGTCCAGCGGATTGCTGACGACGATCACAACCGCGTTGGGGCTGGTGGCCTTAATCTGCTCGCCGACCGAAGTGATGATTTTTGCGTTTGTATTGAGCAAATCATCGCGACTCATTCCTGGCTTACGAGGAATACCCGCAGTCACAACGATCACATCGCTGTTGGCGGCATCTTCGTAGCTCGTTGTACCGACGATGTTCGAATCGAACCCCATGATCGGCGAAGCTTGCATCAAGTCCAACGCTTTTCCACGCGGCATGTCTTCCGTCTGTGGAATATCCAACAGAACAATGTCGCCTAACTCTGCTGCAGCACACCAATGAGCACAGGTGGCTCCGACGTTTCCGGCTCCAATGACGGTAATTTTTGCTCGGCGCATTTGTTTCGCTCGCGGGGAAAGTGAAGGTAAAGTAAACGGGTGCAGGAGAAATGGAATCGCTTTCCAGCTCCAATGATTTTCTAAGGCGTTATCCTCTCGCAAGCGAGCCGTGGGTCAAGTAGACGAACCCTAGTTTTCTGTCGCTGGAATGCAATCGTGCGAGTTTGGCGTCACTATTCTGGCAACTTCAGCTCTTCGGCTTCGCGTGCGTTTCGCTGCCGTCGAACTTCGCGATCCTGGCGTCCGATGACAAAATTCCAGACCAAGATGCCTAACATTCCGACGCCGACCGCGACCGCAGCGATCCAACCGAAAATGTTAACGCCCACCGGATCCGTCTCGGTTTGTTCACGATTGACCATATCCGCGCCGATCAGCAACGGCCCGAACTGATCGGCTCCGCCAAACCGTTCCATATAAGCGGTCGGATAGCTCCAAAGACGAAAGAAAAACGCGTCGGCGGAAACAAGGATCGTCAGATCGGCCACAACCGCATCCAATTTCCCATCGGCTTCGAGCTTGTCTTGCAAAAACGCAGGAAGCGTCTTGTATACCAGCGAGATCGGATAGCGGTTTTGAAACACCGGCCCATCACCGGCCGCATCGACTCCCGAATCAATCTGCACTTTGACGTTTCCGAGGTCCCCCATCGCATCGATTTGGTAATAATGATCCGCACCGAGCTGCTTGATACGAGCGGGTTCGGTCACGGAAATCCGCGTCACCTGAACCACTTCGACCTGCATCCTAACCCACTGGGCAGTAAAGGATTCGGGCGTTTTCAGCAACTCAATCGGCTTGACGTCCAACGGTGCCGACCGCTCGGACGTGGGCAGTTCGGCGATACGATCGGCCGCCGCGAGCATGGTGTAAAAGAGCTCCGTATCCTCGCTCGAAAGCGGTTGACGATTCCGTGACGCGACTCCAGAAAGCTCTCCCAGGCTGACGCCTTGCTTGGCGAGCAGTTGCCAACCGACTTTGTCGGGCTTCGCCGGAAACCACTGCAGCGGCAGCGCGGCGATAGCCTCGACCACCTTGCTGTCGCCTTTGCTCGACGATGTCGCTTCGATGACCACACCGAGTCCACGAATCCGATCACCGCTACGGGCCGTCGGTGGAAACCCGGACGTAATCACTTCGATCGCACGCTTGTCGTCCTGTTCGCCAATTTCGACCGTGACGGTATCCAATTGTCGCATTTCTAAGAATTCGACCAATCGGGCTGGCACTTTCAGCGACTGAACTTTGGCGACCACCCCCTCAACTGCGACAACTTGCCCCAGCTCGACCGCAGGACCGGAAAGCGAGCCGGTCAGTTCTGCGGAGAGCGAATTCTCTATAGAGCTGCGATTTAGCCGATTGATTCGGTAGATCAACTTTGCCAACTCGCCAATGGATTCATCGTCATCGGCGGGATAAAGCTGTTCGATTCGCGGCGTATCAAATCCAGCCAACTGCAAGAGTGACTCTTCGGCGTGCAGCGGTGTCTGGCATGCCCCCGCTGCAAACAACCCCACCATCCCCCAAGCCAAAACCGACTTGAGCTTACAGAGCGATGAGCGGAATAGAAGCGTCGCTGACCTCCCTGAGACCTTTCGTTTTGATCGGGTAGCGATCAACGACATTGGTTTGCGTTTTGATCGCGGAGCGATCAACGACAGTGGCTGGGAATCCGAAGCGTCATTGTTTCGTGTCATTGCGATTCACTGGGTGGGGGCAACTTGACGTCTTCATCGGACGCCGGCGGGGATGAATCCGCGTGTTGCGATGGTAATTGTTCTAGAAACGTCGGAGCCAAGTGTTCTTTTGCATGGCGAATCTCGCGACTCTGTTTTGCGGAAACCGCCGTCCGCCACATTGCAAACACGGCCAATCCGACGCCAAGCAGGACTGCCAGCGCGATAAATCCCCACGATGAAGTTGGCAATCCACCGTCGGAATCGAGCGAGTTTGATTGAGGCGTCGATCCAGCAACCACGTCAGCGGGGAGCGTCAAAATTCGCCCCACAATCACGGCGGTGGAATCCGCACCCACGCTCGATCGATACGCCAATCGCTTTAAAAATCGGCCGGTAATCCATATCACGGGGCCTTCCTGCGCGGGACTTCTCCCTGAAGCCAACGCTGCAATCGACTCGTCTACGTCATTGACGACAGCCAACAAGGGACGATCGGCGCCATCGATTGGGCGTAACCACAGGTGCCAATAATGGGGGATTTCGTATTCATTTGATGTGGCGACATGCTTTTCTACTCGCACCACGCGACCGGCAAAAGCGACGACGTGATTCAAGTAGACGTCGGGTTGTTGCATTAGCGGCAACACGCCGACCTGAGGCACCGCATGTTCGCCCCCGTTGCGTGTTTCCCCCGATGATGACTGCTTATTTATGTTTTCGGAGCTGGAAACCATCCCTACTGGATCACCCTCGAATCCGAATCGGGCCTCGTCTAAATACCGATACATGGCGTCACGATCACGAGACTGCCAAACGCCCGACGTGGCAACACGCGAAGCGGCCTCGGCATCCAAAGCCCTGATCAAAGCTTGGATTTTCAACCCATCGCCACTTTCATCGGCTTGATCCAAATCAATGCCCGACGGGTCGGATGCCACTCGCTGAATCAGATCACTCCATTCGGCATGCGGTGGCGACAATGCGGGCTTGCCCTCCTGCGATTTCTGATCGGCCTGCAATTCAAGCTGCGACAGTTTGACCGTCCATCCGGTATCGAGCACGGTGAATTGCGGGATCTCTCGATGACGACGGATCCGCAGCAGGGTGGCGAGCCAAAGCTGTTGGTCCTCTGCGGGAATCAGCGCCGCGATCGCCCGCGCATCCAATGCAACTTGGGGATTAACGCTGAGCGATTTCAGCATGTTCGCCTCTGTCGCAGCCTCTTGGGCAGTCGTAGCGGTTAGCAACGAAGTCGCATACACCTTGCGGGTGGCATCGTTTACCACCTGCCTCTGGCCTGATGCACCTCCGAAGAAGGGTTCGTACACACGCGGCTTCGAGGCTTGCCGCATGACGACCAAAACCAAGGCCAAACCGAGCCCCAGCCGGATCAAGCGGCGATAGTTCTGAACCGTTGCGCCGCGCCGTTTATGACGACCATAAAGGCTATCTTCGTTAAATTGAGAAGGGATTTTCATCGGATATGTCCGGGAAACGCTGGACAAGCTTGAAGGAGCGTCTCGGTAACCTTAATCTAGGACTGGGGAAGTTTAGCGAACCCTCTCGCTAATCGTCGGTGACTACTAGATAGAATAGCGTTTAAAGGCTCCGCTCGCCTAACTCCAGTCACCTCTGCCCCGTCTTGGCAACAATCATTCAATTCAACCAATCACTTGGTCGCCATGCTCTTTTCCTATTCGCAGAATTGCTCATCCCTGAATGCATTTTGCCCCCGAGTCTATCGTTTGACGATTCGAGCCACTCGTTTGACGGTTTGTGCCATTGCACTATCGCTCTGGATGGCGGGCTCATTTTGCTCGGTTGCGTTTGCGGAGGGAGAACCGGCCGAAGATTTTCTCAAACGACTTCGTGCAGCGGGTTACTACGACACCGCACTGGCATATCTCGACCGATTAGACCAATACCCCGGCGTCGACGGATCGCTGAAAGATGCAGTCTCGCTGGAAAAGGCGCAGACCTATATCGAAGCTGGCGTGAACGCTCGTAGCGCGACCGAGCGAGACGAATTCTTTGTCAAAGCGGAAGAATCGATCGCCGACTTTCTGAAAAAGGATTCTCATCCACGAGCGCCCGAAGCGCGACTCCAGCTCGGCAAACTGCAATTAGTGCGTGCCAACACGCTGATGATGAATCCCGATGATGCAAAGAAAAAATCTGCCCGAGACTCATATCTCAGTGCTGCGAAGACCTTTGACACGATCGTCGAAAACTTGCGTACCCAACTGAAGGAGATGCAAGGCGAAAAGATCAACGCGGATGAGAATCCCAAATTGGCAGAACAGCGGACGCAGTATCGTGCCGATTTTCTCGAAGCCAAACTCAATTCCGGAGACGCTCGCCGTTTAGCTGCGAGCACCTACGCAGATCCGGCCAAAGAAGGAAAAACGCTGCTCGACGAAGCAATCACTCAATTCAAAGATTTGGCCGACAACTACAGCGGGTACGTGACCGGGGCAATTGCCATATTACATCTCGGCCAAACCCAACAACTGCTCGGACAAAACGATGCGGCATTGGACAGTTTTCTAAAGTTTCTCGAGCAACCCGATGCCGATCCGTTGCGTGAAGGCCGGTATGAAGCGACCAGCGCACTAGCACAACTCTGGCTGGCTAAAACGCCGCCCGAGTACGCGCCCTCGATTGAACGAGGTCAGGGACTGCTGGACACGATTCGCCCCAATGAAAAGCGATTGCCTGCTGCACTGCAACTGAAGCTTGATGTTGCCAAAGCTTATCTCGCCAAATCCAAAGACACCAAGAATCAAAAGAAAACCGATCTTAAACGTGCCGAGTCGGCCGGTCGCCAATTGTTGATCGAAATCGAAAAATTCCCTGGCCAACATGCCGAGGAATCTTCAAAGTTGCTGGCAGAAATGGGAGTCGATTTAGCCCCAGCGGAACTGCCCAAAGCGGATGATCCACAGAACCTCGAAGAAGCGTTCGCGGCATCACGAGAATTGTTCCAACTGAGCGAAGACCTTCGCCAAGCCCTCGAGCTATTGAAGCAACAAAAAAAGAATGATGAGGAGCACAAAGAGCAAGTCGAGAGTCTCGAGAAACAATTGTATGACACACGCTACTTGGCGACTGAAACGCTGCGGCGTGGTGTCACGATGGTCAATGCTGGTACCGATCTGGCGACACTCAACCAAGCGAAACATTTTTATGCGGTGCTGTTGTATCAAGTAGATCGTTACCGCGATGCAGCCGTGGTGGGTGATAATCTAGCACGAACCGCACCCGGAACCGATGTCGGTTTGAAGGGCGGATTGGTTGCACTCAGCGCACTGCAAAAACTTCTCGTCGAAGTTCCTCAGGACGAGAACACCAACTTGATCGCCCAGCTGAAATCGATTGGCGATTTCCTCACCACCACTTGGCCCGATGATCCCCAAGCCGCAGCGGCACAAGGCATCATGATTCGGCTGGCGCTTCAGAAAGACCAATGGGATCAAGCGCAGTCGTTGGTTTCGAAAATGCCGCTCGGCCCTGAACGCTCAAGTTTCGAGCGGTTGATGGGGCAATTGCTTTGGAACCAATCGATCGTTGCAAGACAAGAAAAGAACGACCAACTCGCGGACAAACTACTCGACGACGCCGAAAAAGAACTGACCAAAGGTTTGGCGGGAATCAAAGGCGGTTTGATTGAAATCGAAGGACTGCGAGCTGCATTGGTGTTGGCTAAGGTCTACTTGCGTAAAGGTGACGATGCCAAAGCGTTGGCAACACTTGATCACAAAACTTACGGTCCGGTAAAGCTAGTCAGCAAGATTCCGGCCAACGACGACGCATTGCGAGGTGATCTGTTTGCCACTGAATTGACTACGATTGTCCAGCGGATGACCAGCGATGGAACCGATCCAACCGCTCTTTTAAAACGGGCCACCGCGGTGATGGACAATCTGCGTGCCGCCTTCAAAGGCGAAGACGGCCAAAAACGTTTGCAATTCATCTACATCGGCATGGCACGCAGTCTGAAAGATGAATTGGAAACGGCGCCCGCTGCGAAAAAGGACAAGTTGATCGATGCGTTTCGTGTCTTTCTGACTCAGATCGCCGAAACCACCAAAGATCCCGCGACGTTGCAGTGGATCGTGCAAACGCTGATTCAATTGGGCGAAGCTGCGATGCCCGATGCCGATGCCAAAGCCACCGGACGTGCGAAAGAACTGCTGGAAACAGCGATCAAAACGCACGAGCGACTCAAAGCTGAAACCGCTGACGTGCCGCTATCGGCTCAGTTCCAACTCGCCCACGCTTACCGCTTGGTCGGTCAATACAAAGATTCACTCGATGTGCTTGAACAGATCCTGCTCGAAAAACCGACCATGCTCGACGCTCAAGTCGAAGCAGCCACGGCGTACGAGAAATGGGCTGGCGAGCTGCCTGACAAATATGCCCCGCGTGCGTATGAAACCGCACTCAATGGCGGCCGTCCCGGACCTAATAAAGAGAAAACCATCTGGGGATGGGGCAAGATCAGCAAGCTGACCAATGGCAACGAGCAATTCAAAGAAATCTTCTATGACGCTCGCTATCACATCGCGCTGTCGCGTTTCCTGTGGGGGCGACGCGCCAAAGACACCTCAATCATGAAACGAGCGATCACAGACATCACCCAAGTCGAAGGGATTTATCCTGAAATGGGTGGTCCAGCACAACGTGCCAAGTTTGATTCACTGCTTCGCCAAATCCAAAAAGAGGTCGGTGATCCGGTGAAAGGACTCAGCCCGTTGCCTCCAGCGGGTTAAGGAGCGTCGGAACCATAACTGTCGTAGCTACGCTC
>CAXBHV010000041.1:0-14101 GCA_963974855.1 uncultured Rhodopirellula sp.
AGGCACCGGGTAGTGCGTGGTGCCCGGCCGCTCACGCGCGAGCGGCTCACTAAATCAACAGCCCGCTGGCGCAGTCGGATTAGATCAATATCCAAAGTGCTTGGTTTAAGCTGCGTGAAAACGACGCGAAGGGAAACACCTCAATGCAGCTGTGCGGGTTCAAAGCCGAAAGCATTGGCGAGTTTCGCTACGGCGATACCAGTAATCGTTAAAACGATTCGGGAACCTCGTGGCCTTGGATCGATGCGTTGGCCTTGTGGATTTCAAGATCGATGCTGAACGTTGCCATCTTTACTGAACCGTCCAACATCAACACGTTCCATCCGGCCGGGTGGGCACTGCCGAAATCATGGCACACCAAACAATCGTTCATACGGTCGAGCATCGGAGGCCGCACGGCGTAGCGAGCATACGTGCTGGGCGTGTCGTCATCGCGGGGGTCACCTGAGATCGGCATCTGGTCGCCTTGGCAAATGCCTGTGCTGTAATTATTGGGATCCATCGCTTTTTCACCCACCGCGTAGGTGACGCTCAGTCCATCTAGGACATCTCGGGGACGAGTGGATCGGCCCAATTGCCAAGCACCGCTCTTTTCGACTCGGACCATGCGATCGCTTAAAGCGTGGCTGGGGTCAAGTTCACTTCCGCTGCCCGCGGAAATGGCATAGTCCGTGCGTGCCGCTGCGTTGCCGTAGTGAGCTTGGTAACGCGGCATCACCGGATACGCCTGCGCATCACGACGCGATGGACAATGCAACATGGGGATTGCCGACTGAATCGTGGCGATTCGCTCGGTGGTCAATGTGGCGTTGGGCGTTTCTGCGAACCGAGACAACTGCGCTGCCAATTCATTCTGTTCGGAATAAGCCAGCGTTTGCGCGATCCAGTTCGCACCTGCCATCGCCAGTTTCGGTTGATTGCGATCGGGGAAGATGACCAACTGCGGATTCGCCTCGCCGGCATAGCCAGGAAATTGACGAAATCCGGTCGAGTAATTGTGAAAGCTGAGCCCGATTTGCTTCAAGTGATTTTGGCACTGGATGACCCGTGCCGCTTCGCGAACGGACTGCACCGCCGGCAACAGCAATCCGACCAATACCCCAATGATTGCGATCACGACCAGCAGTTCGACGAGTGTGAAAGCACGGTGGTGGGCTTGTCGCATGGCACTGCTGCGGGGGTGAAATGACGAGAAGACGGGCGGTCGTCGTATCACTATAAGGGCCGAAAGCACGACGTCGCAAGCATTTTTTTTAGCGAAACGTTGTCCGAGCACTGCGATGTGGTTTACCCGTGAGGAGCGTTTTCGGTGATTCTTGCCGCGATTGCACGGGCCACCCGTTCATGAGGTCCCAAATACGACGACAGGCGGATTTCGACGTCGGGGAATTTTGTTTGCACCTGAGTCACGATCGCTTGAATCGCTTGGAATAAGCGGCCATCAAATAACAGATGAGGATGAATCAGGATTTGGCGACTGCGGCGGGCCTGTTGCTCGAGCGTTTCCGCAAACCGCGGTTTCGCCATCGCGTAAAATGAGGTCGATGGATTGGCGATGCCCAGCCGGTAGGATACCACTTCACTTAATACTCGCATGTCGGCCTGGGCACACGGATCGTGGCTGCCACGACCGACCATCATTAAGGTGATTTTGTCTTCGGGGTGTGCAAACTCATCACGTGCAGTGCGCAAGTGGCTGCAAACCAAATCCACGAGTGCCGCTTGCCGTGAAATCGGCCGTGTGTGTGAAAACGATACATGCGGTGTTTCCGCTTGGCACTTTCGCACCAAGTCCGGAATGTCCTGTTTGGCATGTCCCGCAGCAAATAACAGCAGCGGAGCCACGCGGATTTCGGTGACGCTTTGGCTGACCAATCGATTCCACGCTTCGGGAATCGTTGGTTGCTGGAACTCAAGCAAACAGGGTTGAACCTGCATCGAGGGGAGAAGGTGTTGCAGCTTCTCCGAAAGCTGGAAAAACTGTTGCGTGCCGACTTCGTCTCGCGTGCCATGCCCCACCAACAAAACGCCAAGTGGTTTAGCGTTTTGTTGGATGGGATTCGTCGAGGCTGGTCGAAGATCAGGCACTGTCATTGTCAGACGCGACTAGTGCACGACGTCCGATTTTGCGAAACCCTCTTTTTCCAGAGCGGTCAAAGCTTGGCCGACATCGAAGCCCGCCTTGTAGTGCACGATCACTTGGCGATTGTCGATCATGCCCTCTTCCTTTTGGGCTGCCAATTCAACGGTTTCAACCGCTTCGGTGTTTTCCAACAGTTCTTTGACACGTGGGTAACACGACACCGAACAATGCATTTCCGGAACCGCGAGCGTCAGCGTTCCTTCGTCCGCCATTACTTCGCTGGAGACCGTTTCGGTTGCCGCGCTGGCCACTTCGTTGGTCGGTTGTTCTGGGTTCGGGGGCATCTTGGCTACAGCCACCATGATGATCACAGCGGCGAGGGCTGCGATCACGTAAGCAATTCCACGCATGGAAAATCTCTCTGGAAAAATGGTTAAAACGTTAAAGGAAGAGGGTAAAAGATTGTTTTGACTGTAGCGTGAATGCCGCTCGCGACAAGATCAACTGTTCGTTTTCACGCTCGGGTCGTCGGCGACATTGACCCACACATGGACGTGAGGGGCACCCCGATAGTGCCATACAAACGCGGGTCCTTCAAGACGCCAATTGTCCCAAACCTTATCGTTGCCGATGTCATTGTCTTGATAGAACGACAATTCACAGGCTTCGAGGCCCCCCTGGCTCTTCAAACATTTGACCACTTCGTCGCGATCATTTTGGCGATACATCTCGACCAATTTTTGCAAAACCGTTTGCAGATGGCCTTGTTGATCCGCGGACATGTCGGAAACCGGCAATCCGGTTCGCTTGCCCTGCTTGCCACGGAAATGAACATTTTGCTCTCTTGGTGTCTTCGCTACCAAGGCTTCTTTTTGTTGTCGCCCGTCGAGCATTTTGTACAAATCGTTTGCCGCGATGGCCTGGTCCCAGAACACATTGTCGATGTGTTTGGCGCCCTCGTTGAACTCCGGTGCATGGCCATAGAAAATCGGTCCACCAAACGCGACATGGTCCGTCGAGTCGCCATCGCAACGCAACGTCATGTGGCGACCGGTCATCACCATTTCGAACTTGCCTTTGCCAGGAGTCCCGAAAATAGCAATGGACTGTTCGTTTCCAAATCCGCCAGCGTCGTCATCGAGTTGTTTGTAGTAACGCTCGTGCCAATCGGGATGAATGATCGATTCAAAGGTTTGCTTGATCAGGTCGCGTTGTTCTTCGCTGTAGAAGTCGTCGTTGATTTCGTGCTTGGTGATGTTCCAGTTGTTGGCAACAAAGGTTCGCAGTAGACCTCGTTTTGGATCTTGGTGATCCCAACCAAAACAGATATCGCCGCGTTGTTTTTCGCTGAGGGTTTCATACAGACGACCCACCAGCGTCTCGGCGGTCGGCGTTGCTTCGGCTGCCGTTGCTGCAGAGGTAAGCAGTGGGGCTGCTGCGACACCCGCAATGGTGGCGCCTGCGATGGCGGCGGAGCTGTGTCCCAGAAACTGACGACGGTTGACGGAGTGGGGATCGTGCATTGCGAAGTCCAATAGGGTTTGGGAGAGAGGTGGGGCAAAGGCGGGCTCGAAGCCGAGCTTCGGTATTATAGGGGGCGTGCTCCGGCGGGGGAAAGCAAATGAGGTTGCGAAACTTGCTGAAATGCAAAACAAAACGCCGCAGGCGAAACGATTCTCCTGCGGCGTTTGTCTCGGTTTTTAGCGAGTTAGCGAGATGCTAGCTCTTGACTGCTTTTCGCATCTCGATTTCGTAGCCTTCGCGATACGGACGTCCCAAAAAGCTGTTGGCTTCCTCGTCGCCAATGATCTGCTCGGACGAATCGTCCCATTTTAAATCGCGGCCCAAGCGTCCCGTAATGCCCGCTAGGTGACAGACGTTAAGCATTTCCATGTGTGAATGGACATCCGAAATTGGCTCTTTGCGTTCGCGAACACAGTGCAGGAAGTTGGCCCAGTGCTGTTTGCGTTCGTTGTGCTCCATTGGCAAACCCTTGTAGACCTTGGAAATCGCGTCCTCGGGCAACGGGTTGCTCTGCAAATCTTCGACGGGTGCACCGACCAATTTGCCACGATTGACAAAGATTTTGCCTTTGGTTCCCGTGATCAAGACACCATTGTCAGTGTCGTTGCGAATGATCATTTCGGTATCGCCAGGATACTTCACGCTGAACTGGAACCCGGTCGCGGTGTTGTAACGGTTGTTTTGCACGGGGAATCCGTCTTTGAAATCAACGGGGTGTTTCGCCGTTCCGCTAATCGATTGTGGTCCTTCAGTTTGCCCGTTCAGCTTCAAAGCCCAGTTGCAAATGTCGACGTGGTGAGCGCCCCAGTCGGTGAGTTTTCCGCCCGAGTATTCGTACCACCAACGGAATTCATAGTGGCAGTTCGTGTTCGGACGTTTGCCTTTGCCAGTGTTCAAGAATCGATAGTCGACCTTTGGCGCTGGGCCGAGCCAACGGTCCCAATTGAGGTTTTCAGGAACCTCGGCGACAGGGATCTCGGGGCTTGTGGGAGCGCCGCCGATCGCGGCTTGAACCTGAGTAATCTTTCCGAGTCGGCCTTCGGCAACGATCGCCATCGCTTTGACGAACAAGTTAAACGTACTTCGTTGTTGGGTGCCGACTTGGACGACACGTCCGGTATCCTTTTGCACCTTGCGGATCAATTTGCCTTCGTCGATCGTCAGCGTCAGCGGTTTTTCACAGTAAACGTCTTTGCCCGCCAACATCGCTTCGACAAGCGGTTTGGTGTGCCAGTGATCTGGTGTGGCGATGTGGATCACGTCGATGTCGTCGCGATCCAAGATTTCCCGATAGTCTTCGTAGACGTCGGCCTTACCACTGGCGAATTTCTTGTTGAATGCGTCGCGATGACCTTCGTCTACGTCCGCGATTGCAACCACATCCAACCATTCTTTGGCCGAATTGATGTTTCCCGATGCCATTCCGCCAGCACCGATCACGCCGATCGTCATGCGATCGTTCTTGGATTTTGTTTCCGCAGCCATCGTTTGCTGATTGCTGAAAAAATACGGCACGGATGTCGCCGCTCCCACAGCTGCACTTGTCTTCAAAAAGTCGCGTCGTCCGTTGGCTTGAGAATTTTTCTCAGCGGGGGGGGCGTTGTCGTTGCGATTCATGCTTAATCAGCCTGTTTTACTGGTAGAGATTAGGTTTGTTCGTAGTTGGGACAGTATATCCCAATTCTTGCAAAGGTGAATCTGACCCACCAAATTGGGTCGTGTTGGGGGAAAAAAGCGGTTTTATTGATTCGCCGCACCGTTTCCGGATGCCGTAAGGGCTCGTTGCGAACAGCTAAGTGGCTTCGGCTATCCGAAACCTATTGCTTCCTTTAGAAGCGTTGTAATCCGCCAACATTGGGCATCTGCTAACCAGACGCTCGGCGTGATACACTTATAGGATTGAATTTCGAAGCATTCTTTCCGTTTCTTCAACTCATTACCGAGCCTTGCGTCCATGACTTTTCAATCCCACGTCCAAGCTTTGGATGCTGCGATCGCCGAACGAAACGCAAAAGAAATCCGTGCCATCTTGCTTGGGCTTGATTTCGTCCTGATCAACATCGACGACGAAGACGAAGGCGACGGTGACGAAGAAAGCATGGGAGCGTTAACCGCTGAAATCGAGGACAGCGATGTGCTGGTCGCATTCAGCTCCGAAGAAAACGCGGGACTGTTCGTCGGCGAAATGGGCGATTTGTTTACCGAAGAAGACGAGGTCCAAGGATTCGTCGTCGATGGAGAGACGTTGCTGGAGTTTCTGCCCGAAGGGTTCGGCTTGCTGATCAATCCCGAAACCGAATTCAAGCAAATCATTGATCCCGAACTCGCCACCGAGGTCCTCGAACTCGGTGAAACCGACTAGTCCTGCGATCCTTTGGGCTTCACCAAACAGTGAAAACCAACACAAGGCTCTTCCTCTTCGCGTTCTTGGGTCGCCGCTAGCAGCAATTCTTGGACTTGTTGCAGGCGAGCCGGATTGAGCGAGGCAGATACGACTCGTTGCTGGCCATCGTCGCCGATCACGACCGTGGTGATAACCGCCACGGTGTCATCGTGTTGTAATGCGGTGATGATGTGCTCGCCTACCTGTTGTTCCGCATTCTTGATCGTGGTGACAAACTGAGCGATTTGATTCGAATCGACTTGATTGGTCACTTTTGAGCCAGCAGAACGCATGTTCTGAGTGACCATTGGATCGCTGAGATCATCTTCGTCGTGATCTGAATCGGTTGAGGCGTCATCCGAGTTGGGAGTATTCATTCAGCAAAAGTCCAGTAGTTGCTAGCAATAAAAGCAGTATATCGAAGGGGCAATCTAAGCATATCAGCAAAAGCTGCTTTGTTTCACACCAACGTGAAGCCGTCTTCGAACTTCGCAGAACACGGTCTTCTGTATCGACGTTAAGCGAAGTCCACCCAAAACGTCATGCCGATGTTTAGGAACGAGCAGTTTATTCGGGTCGTAGCTATGCTGGCCAGTGCGTGGATTTCCGCCGTCTGGCAAGGACAGTTACGTCGAAATCCGGCAGCTATCTTTTCGCTCGGTACTTAACGATTTTGCAACGCGGTTGCTGAGACCGTCTCGATCTTGCCGAAGCCAGCAACCAAATGAGCTTCTTCGATCTCCAGCCGATAGAAGGCGAAGTCGCCAAAGTCAGCATAAACGGTCGCGTGAGGGTGCTTGCGTAGAAAGATCTCGCGTGCCTCTTGTTCTTTGTCTTTCGCAACGCGAACGCAGGTGCCATTGAGTGTGACGCGGGCGCCAACTAACGGGGCGATATGATTTTCACACTCTTCGACGACCAGTAGTGAGCATCGGACGCTATGGTCAAGGTTTCGAGTATGCCGAGCCAAGTTACTCAACAACATCAATATCGAAGTGGGACTTTGGGACGCGATCGTCACCAGACTGACAAAAGGCGTATTGTCCTCATTCTGAGTTCCCAAGCTCGCCATCATCGCGTTTTCCGTGATGGAAATTACCGTGTTCGCACGTGCAACATTTGTCATGGCAGTTCCATCCTTAACAGGAATGACGAATCGTGTGTTTGTGACAGGATCCGAGGACTGATGCGGAAAGCTAATGCTATCAGCTCGAATGACTGTCGGTTGCGACTCAGCTAGCTTTCTAATTCTAGCATGGCGGAAATTGGGTGGGGTGTGAAACATCTGCATTGCGACATTACTAACACCTTCGTAGAATCCGTCGGATGCTGAAGGTATGCATGGGTAGGGACGGCCATGAATTCGGGATCCGAAATGAAATCATTCGAACAAATCAGACGGTTCAATGGATTGGATTGGAAAATTAACGTGATGACGCGACTCGAGTGTCTTATCGATCTGGGGCGCTGCTCAGGATCGCGTCTGCGACACCGATTTCCGAACCGGGCTGGTTTTACCGTTTTGGAACTTCTGGTAACGATTTCGATCATCGGAATCTTGGTTGCCTTGCTACTGCCTGCGATCGGGGCGGTTCGTGAAGCGGCGCGACGTGTTCAGTGTGTCGACCAGTTGCGGCAAACTGGAATGGCGCTTCATCAACATCACAATGCGAAATTGGCATTGCCTGCGGGTTGGCAGCTTGATCTGAAAAAAGAGACCGCGTTTGGATGGGCCGTTGAAACGCTGCCGTTTCTAGAACAACAGAGTTTGAAAGACAAAATTGACGCCAAGCGGATGTTGTTGGATCCTGGTTTTGCTGAGATACGTTCTCAGCCTTTGGTGATGATGCTCTGCCCGTCGGACATTACCGAGCCCACCTTTATGTTGTACGAAGGGGACGAGGACGAAGGAGAACACGAAATTTCCGGAGCGGTCACGCACGCAATGGATGGGTCGACGTTGCCCTCGGCGGAACCGGTAGCAATTGTCGAATTGCCGACCGCAAATTATGTCGGTGTTTTTGGGACGCTTGAATCGGATGACGAGGTTCCCGCTCCCATCGGCGATGGTGCGTTTCTAGAAAATCGGCCGGTGCGATTTCGTGACTTCCAGCGTGGATTGAGTCAAACCTTATTGGTGGGTGAACGCACGATGGCGCAAGTCCCGTCGACTTGGTTAGGGGTCAGTTTGCGAGGCGAAGACGCCGCGGCAAGATTGGTGGGTTCTGCACTAGAGGGGATCAACAATCCGTTGGCGGACGAGTGCGATTTCTCAAGTCGTCATCCGCACGGTGCGAACTTTTTGTATGGCGATGGTCACGTCCGTTTTGTTGACCAAAATATTGATTTAACTTTGTACCACGAAATTGCTCGTTTGCGACGCTAACAAAGGTGGGGCGAACCAAGTGAACTGCTTTCGTTTTTATTGGGGTCAAGCTGTATGAACCGTATTCAACTGACAAAATGCGAAGCCGAAGTGATGGCCATCGTATGGCGTGAAGGCCAAGCGACAGTGCCGCAAGTGCTTGCCGCGATTGATCGCGACTTGGCCTACACCACGGTGATGACGACGATGAACATTCTCGAAGAGAAGAAGATTGTGCGTCGTGGTGAAAAGGTCGGTCGTGCGTTCAGCTATCTGCCACTGGTCAGCCGGGAAGAGGTGCGTCATGGCATGGTCCAAGAACTTGCCGAACAATTGTTTGGTGGCTCTGTTCGCTCGCTGGTCCTGAGCCTAGTCAACTCGGAAAAAATTACGGCCGAGGATCTTTCTGCGATGGCCGAAGCAGCCGATGAGTTGGAGAAGTCTTGATGAACGCTCCGTTGTTATGGGAGATCGTGACCGGTGTCTGTTTGCAAGTCACCCTTGTCGTAGTCGCTGCTGCGATCGTCGAGCGGTGGTTGAACCAATCCGAATCGGGATGTCGTGTTTGGACCGCAAGCTTTATTGCCGTGATCGCCTTGGTTGCCAATGCAATTCTGCTGCCTCACTTTCGCATTACCACGATCCCTGTAAACCGAGTGACCGACCGCATCGAGTTGATTCTGCAGTGGCAAATGTGGGGTATGTATGCGGGGGGCGCAATTTGGTTGATTGGCGTTTTGCTGGTTCTGGTTCGTCGCGGATGTGGCGTAGTTCATCTGCTTCGATTTTTGAAGCGGGACTGCGAAACCGTTTCGCTTGACCAACTTGAATTGTCCGGGATCCCTGCGGACTTTATCCCGCCACGGCTGCATCTGCTGGTTTCAGAGAAGTTGACGGGGCCCTTTTGTCGGCAATTTCATCAGCCGACAATCGTGTTGCCAAAGTACGTCGTCGAGGGCGACAAGGAAGTGCTACGGCATGTGATGTTGCACGAGTTGTCGCATTTGAAAACCAACCATCCGCTACAGTTCTTTTTGCAGCAAATCTGTACTGCCGTATTGTGGTTTCACCCCGCGATTTGGTGGGCGGGGTATCGAGCCGAGGTGGTTCGCGAGTTTTTGTGTGACGAAGTGGCGGCCAAATCCGCTGGCAAAATCGTCGACTACTTACGCACGTTGATCCAGATCGCCCAGCGGAGTGTCGAACGTCCTTCGTGTGAATCCCCGTCGTGTGTATTGTCGTTCGGGCGACGAAAAAGTGTGATCGTTCGCCGTAGTGAGCGACTTGTCCAACTCGCAAAGTCGCCGACGGTCTTCAGCCGGCCTCGACAATCGCTTGGGTATGTCGGAGTCGTGTTGATGACGCTGCTCGCAGCTCACCTTTGGCTGCCCGTAAACGTGTTGGCATCGTCTCGCAGTCATTGGTCGCCATGGCCCCACTGGACCGCCAGCACGCTGCATGATTTTGGCGTCAACGTTCGTGATTTCGAGCCCTTCGATGAGCGTCATGAATTCAGCGAATCATCCCACGACGACGATTGATCAGCGTTTAGTCTGAGTGCAACAAACCGATGTTGCGGGAAATCGGGTTAAATCGCTAGTCTGTGACCATCGATGCTGCCATCCGGTCGGACCAAGTCGGAACGATCCCAGGTGACGAATGTTGTGTTGGCTTCGCAGCGTTGTGTTGAGTCGTTCACATGGATGTTGGGCCCCTTGGATGTCAGACGCATCTTCATCGTCGCGGTGGCAAGAGACGCATGCTCTTTTTCAAACGCGTCATCACTCTGCGGGTAAGCGTAATACCGCCACGCAAGGCAACGAAAACTTCGCGTTGATGCGCCGCTACGATATCGATTTGGTGTTGGATGTTGGAGCGTTTGACGGGCAATACAGCCGAAATCTGATCCACAGTGGATACGCGGGACGCATTATTTCGTTTGAACCGCATCCCGATTCCTTCGCCGCTCTGAGTGAGAGCAGACGAGGTATCCGCAATTGGAAAGCAGAGCCGTTTGCACTGAGCGTTAAGAATGGCTCTGCCGCTCTCAACATCATCGCCAATTCAAATAACCATTCGCTTCAGAACCTGCGTGTCGACTCGGCTCACCGCAATGACGAAACCAGCTACGTTTCTCGTGTCGCTGTGCGTGTGCGTCGCTTGGATGCGGTGTTCGATGACTACTACACCAGCGGGGATCGATGTTATTTAAAGCTCGATGTGCGAGGGCACGAGCATCAAGTGCTAGCGGGTGCCAGCGGATGTCTCGATCGCATCGTGGCGATTCAAATGAACTTGGTCGTTGAACCGCAATACGAGGACCAGCCGTTGTGGCAGGAGAGCCTTTCGGCGATGAAGGATCGCGGCTACGAATTGATACTGTTGAGTCCTGAGCGGATCGATCCGACGACGGGAGTCATGGTGCAAGCCGAGGGCATCTTTGTGCGTCGCGAAGCAATCGCCGCGTCAGAAGCCGCCGCATAGCGGTAGCCATCGCGGCGTGCTTTTTTCGTGTCGTCTTTCGCCCCGCGAAAGCAACGTCCTAGGCAACTTTCGCGGTGCGAAAGGCGACAATGTTTTCCTATCTAAACTGCTTATGCTGCGCGTCGTTTGGTCAGCTCGATCGCACGTTGGGCATCCGCTTCCAGCAACGATTTTCGTTTGCGATAACTGTCAAACAAGCGGATCGAGCGGTTGCGAACCACGGTTCGTACTAACAGAGGACTGACTTTGTCTTGGCTGAAAAGATGCATCCCTCGTCGCGTGACGGTCAGTTTGCGTTTGTATTGAGACGCGATCGACTGCAACGCACGAAGTGACCACAACGCAATGTGCTGCCCACCCTCGAGTACGTAGTACCACCACTGGTCAGGTTGCGGGGCCGGTTCGGGAACGATCCGCGTCGAGATAAACCAATTGGCCCCGAGTGCATCGATCGTCTTCAGATCCTTGTGCGGGTCTGCCATGTGTTCAAAGACTTCGAAGGCGGTGATCAGATCGAACTGCTTTGTACCGGGCTGAACTTCGTAACCCTTTGCGAATAGGTTTTCGCAATAGGGATCGTAATGCGAAAAATAATGGCCTCGGTCCCGCATCATACGTGTGAACATGCCATAGCCACCGCCGTAATCGACACTGGATTGGACGCTTGGTAATACTAAACGCAAGGTGCGGTCGACGATTTTTGCGAACTTCTCGTTGCGGCCTACCAATCCAACGTCCGTCGAGACGATCGCCGAATCATAGGCTTCGTCGAGCCAGTAAGGCGTTTCCGTTTGAATGAATTCGCAATCACTGCAGCGAAAGTATTCGATTTCGTACCGTGCCAGGATGGTTGCCCGTGCGAATGATTCGGAACGTGCGTTGCAGACGAGGCAATCCATTGCCATGGCCGGCTCCTTGAGAGGTGATGATTTAAGCAGGGTATCCGAAAAGAGGTCTGACCCTCTCCGGCGAGGCAAAAAACTCAACAAAAACGACTCGCTTCCAAAGGGTCAGACCCCTTTTCGGATACTCACTAAGCAGGTCGTATGCCGGACAAACGCTGGGCCGACGGTGCTAGCCGCGGGCATCAAATGCGAGTTTCACGTCGTTCGCGATTAGCGCCGTCGACTTATGTGAACAGCCGTCGGCTCACACGAACAGGCGGATCTGTCGAATGGCTAATCGAGACCTGCTCAAGCGGCATTTCGCGAGCGATTTTGTTTCAGCAAGTCTTGATAGACTTGTATCGTCTGCGCGGCGGTGTTTTCCCAAGAAAAATTTTCGGCGCGGCGATGGCCTGCGACGATTTTGCTGTCGCGATCGATGATCGAGTCTTCTCCTGCGGCGATGAGCAGATCGACAAGCTGGTCGACATCATCTGGGTCAAAGAAGTAGCCTGCCGATCCCGCGACTTCACGCAGCGCCGCACAGGACGAGGCAAATACCGGGCAACCATTGATCATGGCTTCCAGCACCGGAAGCCCAAAGCCTTCCATCTTCGAAGGAAACACAAACGCATTACAGTGCTGGTAAAGCGTTTTCAGTAGCGAATCCTCGGCCCCCGCGTACAAGTGAATGCGAGGGTCGTCGTCGGGCCAACCCAGTGCGGCCCGTTCACGCGGTTTCATGCGAGGACCAACGAGCACCAGATGCAAGTCGGGCGTTCGCTGTTTCATTTTGTTCCAAGCACGCCACAGCAGGTCGAAATTCTTGTAGCCACCACGACGACCCACGAACAAGACAAACGGACGTCCGGCAAGTTCAGCAGGCAGCGGAGAGGTTTCGACATCCGTCAATCCGCTACCCAGCGGCGTGATCGACGCCCGATTTGCGGCCGTAGGAAATCGCTCGCACAATTCATCGTAGGTGGTTTGCGAAATACAGCAGATATGGTCCGCGACTTCGATGGCTTCGGCTTTCATCCTCACCGACTTACCCGTCGGATCGGTCTTGGGAAATGCCTCGTGAATGAAATCGTATACCGTAATGACGGTCGGAACCCGCGATGGTGCGATCGGGCGTCGACACAGACCTTGATAATAGGTCCAGTGAACAAGGTCGACTTGTTGTTGTTCCATCCGTTTGCTGATTCGGCCGTGCTGCGCCGGATGCCATAGTTTGCGCAGAAACTTTAGCGGTGGCCGTGTTCGCACCGAATCATACTGAAATTGCGGATGCGTTATCCCCTGTGGCGGTTCTTCCGGACCGAGCATGATCGGTGTCGTTTGCGCGGGAAGTCGATTGATCAATTCGACAAAATAACGTGCAACGCCGCCGCAACGAAGCATCTCGAATATGGAACCTTCGTAAAGAACTCGCATGCTATCGTTACGTATTGGCGGGGATGGAGAAAACGGATCGGTGACGGTAGTAGCCAAGCTAAGTTTTGTAGACAACGGAATTCACCCTGACGAAATGGCGGAGCATGTCTAGAGTCCGCACGCCAAGTCGCGGTGGGGGTGAGAGGGGCTCTCTTGGGGATGCGATTTAGCCCATCAGGTCTGTTGTAGCAAAGTATCCTCGTTTTGAGAAAGTCAATTCATGATGGAGGCAACGGGCGTTTTTTTGCTTCAACTTCCACATGAATTGCTAGCATTCCTCTTAAGCATGTTGCCTATTTGGTTCGCTGGCTTGCTGCTTTCTTCGGACTTGCGTTGCCACCAGCTTGTGTCGTTTTCGAACCAGCCATTTCCTTTCGGAAGATGGATTGGAGCAGGCCGGTTTAGTCGTCAGGACCGCTAGACACTCACCTGAAAGGGGTGTTTGGTTGCATTCGCAGCAGGGGGTTGGGTTTCACGGAGGCAAAAAGGGGGCCTTACAGAGTGTAAAAACCGCTCTGAAAACGTGGATTGACAAAGAAATGCGGAGTCACAAGCCCCCATTGGCCTCGACGATTCTGCGGTTTGCCTGCTACATTGCCCCGCTTGCCCAACTGGGTATTTTCCGACAACCCATAACTATTCACAGGCCACCTCCGCCGTGATCGTCATTCTGCAAAGCAACGTAACGGAAGAGCAAGTCGATCACGTGCTTCGGCGGATTGAGGCTCTTGGGCTGCAGCACCACCTCAGCCGCGGTACGTTTCGCACGATTGTGGGCATTATCGGCGACGAAGAAAAGCTGCAAGCCGAACCGCTGCACGCGATTCCTGGGGTGGCTCAGGTCATCCCCGTCCTGCCGCCTTACAAGCTGGCGTCGCTCGAAGCCCACCCTGAACCGAGTATTGTCGACGTTTCCGGGGTGAAAATCGGCAATGGGCATC